>CAZXLU010000041.1:7163-9959 GCA_964641875.1 Candidatus Woesearchaeota archaeon
CTTTTGGTAATGTATGAAAAGAAAGCCTTTTAGTTGGAGCAACTGATCTAAATAGTTCTCTGTTTGATTTATTTACTGTTTGATTTTTTTTCTGCGGAGTAGAAAAAAATCTAGCTTGTGTAAGCAAACAACTAGAAGCCCATTGAAAACTGTCTTGCAGAAATCCTTCAGAACTTGTCCTTAAAAATCTCTGAGAACTCCAAGCAGAGTTTGAAATAATGAGAAGAGAGACAAACAAGCAAATCTTTTTAGTCATTTTAATTCATTCTCCAACCGATTTCAGTATCGAATACTACCATTTTCAAGATTAAACATCAAAGTTTTAATGAATCAAGATTGACTCTCCATAAATATAACCGTCCCCCCGAACTGTTTTGCTGCATTTTGGACAGGTTCCGGCTTGGTAACTCCTTGCCATTCTTGACGAATCGAGTTCCAACGAAGACCTAAGGCTCTTAAGGCCGTTCTGGCTTCAGGAGATGGTTTCTCTTGGAATTGGACAACGAGAGGAACCGTGTTATCTGCTTTATTTTTATCGGCAAAAGCCGTTTGTCCTTGTTTTGACCACTGGGTAAGTGTAGATGGATTTTCTGCTTGAGGCTGTAGGGTTAAGAGAGCTCCGTATAAAGTTTTGACATCGAGATGACTCAGCCTGGCTTTTGCAATCAGTCCCCCAAGTTCAATCATTTTACGGGTTCGCTCACGGCGTTCTTTTTCTTGTAAGGCTTTTTCTTTACCAAGCAGAGCAATCTTTTGTCTTTCTAAGTCTGATCGTCGTTCATAAATATTTTTGCGCATTGGCTTTTGTTTATCCTTCCTTATTTCTTTGATTTTCGACAAGGCATCTTTTTTGATCATTACTTTAAGAAATTTAACAGCTTAAAGGAAGGTTTTTATTAGTTAGTATCTTTTTCCTTTAAAACCATCTCATTTCTTTATTCATATTTTGTATTTTCAGTTTTTTTACAGTACTATTCATGACCATAGTTATGCAAAATTCATGCATACGCAATATGCAAACTAAAAGTTTGCTTTTTTGATTTGTTCATGCCTATTTTATAGATGAATTTATCAATTGTTACGATATCTTTTCAATTTGGTTTTCTTAATCCATGGCTATCGCATTTGCCCGTCTTGAATATGTTTCTCGTTCTTCCGGTGGAAATTCTTGTTTGAAATCCGCTTATAATGAACGCGCTCAAATGACTTGTGAGCGATCGGGGCAAACATTTTTTTTTGGACATCGGGATGGCAATGTTTGTCATCAGGTTTTATTACCACAAGGAGCTGATTCTCGTTTTTTAGAGAGTTCTGTGTTATGGAATGCGGCTGAGTTTGCTGAGAAACGACAAAATAGCCAGATTGCTAAAGATATGGTGCTCGCTCTTCCTGATGATCCCCAAGTCAGCTTAGACGATAAAATGGAGATGACCAGACGTTTTGCTGAAACAAACTTTGTTGATAAAGGCTTGGCTGTTCAGATGGACATTCATGCCCCTCATGAGGGAGAGAAGAATTGGCATGCTCATTTACTGATTACAACAAGGCGATTTAGTAAAGACGGACAAGAGTTAGGAGAAAAAGCCCGTGATTTAGATGCAGCTGTCAGGTTTGGCAAAGTTATTGAGGGAGAAGCTTGGGGAGAAACCTGGAGAGATTTTCAAAACGCCTACTTTCTAGAAAAAGGCTATGACTTGGTTGTCGATCCAACAGCCGTGATTGGACAAGAGCATTTAGGGCCGGTTCGAATGAGACGTTTTGCCGGCGATAGTGAGATTGCTTTAAGGGCTGACTTGATTCGTCAAACCAATGAACAGCTTTCTCATGATCCTAAATCTGTTTTACAGCTTATCACCCGTAACAAAGCGACTTTCACGGTTCGCGATCTTGATTGGTTTCTGGGTAAGCATGTCGAATCTAAGGATAGAGATAGCGTTCGCCAAGCGATTCTCCAAAGTAACCATTTGGTCGCTTTGTTACCTCGGAGAGAAAAAAACCAGTCAGAAGATCTAGAGACATCAACATCTTTTACAACAACTTGGGTGAGAGAGGAAGAAGAACGCATTGAACGATTTGCCAAGCGGATCCATGATCATAATGGATCCTGTGTTTCCAATAGAACAACCAAAGCCATTGCCGAAAAGTACAGCTTTAACGAAGAACAGAAACAAGCTTTTATAGGCGCTGTGGGTCGAGACCTGGAAACAGCCAAAGATGGATTGGTAATCATTCAAGGAAGGGCAGGGACAGGAAAAAGTTACACCTTAAAAGCGATCCAAGAAGCCTATAGTAAAGACGGGTATACGGTTGTAGGATTAGCTCCAACCCATGTGGTTGCTCAAGACTTAAAGAATGAAGCAGGCTTTGAGAACGCCAAGACCGTTCATAAGATGCTCTTTGATCATAAGAACGATCGAGACAGTCTTTCAAAAGGCAGTGTCCTTATTGTCGATGAAGCAGGGATGCTGGGCAATGAAGTGATGACGGAGCTTTTGCATGTGGCTATGCGGTCTCACTCTAAGGTTATTCTGGTGGGTGATGATCGACAACTCTCTTCTGTAGCTCGTGGCGGTATGTTTGGCTATTTATCCCATGAGTTTGGTGCTTATACGTTAACTGAAGTACGCCGCCAAGAACAGTCATGGCAGAAAGAAATGGCTCTTGAGCTGAGTCAAGGTCATACAAAAGAGGCTTTAGGGCTTTTACAAGATCATCGACGTATTCACTGGAATCTAACAGAGCAGCAAGCAATGTCTTCTTTAGTGAATAAATGGGCCCTGCAACAACGGTTAGACC
>CAZXLU010000042.1:0-9927 GCA_964641875.1 Candidatus Woesearchaeota archaeon
TTCTCAAATCTTACATTTCTAGTTAAAATCATCTCATTTAGGAAATTATTTGGGGTGGTATCACTTGACATATATCCCGCCATTATCTATTTTCATAGGCAACATAGACCTGTCATTATTCGTCCTTCGCATCTTCACTATTTGCATACTTCTATCGTAATCTCCACCTAAACCAGTATAATAAAGCAATATAACGGCATCTGCCAAGTATTCTCCACTAAAGTATTTTACACCACTTTCCTGATCCTGTGGCTGTTCATCTATGGCTATTGTTGTTACACCTAACTTTTTCAATTCTGTAACCAGCTCTAAAATCAATTTTCTAAATTTTGATAAATCATTTAAATATATAGATATAGCAGATAAAGAATCTATAACTAACCTGCTTATTTTCTTATCTCTTAAAACATCTAAAATAGGTAAGTACTCAAAGTTTACTGGTGATTCTTCAGTTATGATAAAGCTTCCTTTTTCTAGATATTCGCTTGGATCCATTCCAAGAATAGACATGTCAGTTACTATATCATCTTTATCTTCTTCAAATGAGAGGTAAAGGCAATTTTCACCATTTTGAAGGCCCTTATACAGAAACTGCATACCAAATATTGACTTGCCGGATCCTGGACCCCCTACAACAGAAATTACGCTTCCTTTTTCGAAACCGCCTTGTATTTTAGGGTCTAATCCACTTATTCCACTTTCTATCCTTGTTACTTTCATTATACATCTATAGATAAGTATCAAATAAATATGTTATTGTTTAGTAAAAAACTATTTATTTAAATTTTTCTTTTCGGTCTTATCTTTATCATTTTTATCTGTATTTTTCTTAAAGGCATCTATCATACCTTCTATTCCTAAAGGGGTGGGTATACTAAAGCCCTTGCTGTCTGTAGGTATGAAAACCATCAGATTTTTACCACTTAAGCTTATTTCATACATCATATTAAGAGAACGCAATTGCATTGCAATTAAATCTTTTTTGTATTTTTCACTAGCTTCTATCATCTTATCAGCAGCCAAAGATTCGCTTTCTGCTAATTTTACCCTTGCTTGTTTTTCTCTGTCGGCTACTGCAACTCTAGCCATAGCATCCTGTAAATCTGGAGGTATGCTTACATCTCTTATCTCAACTGATATGGCTTCAATCCCCCAATCATTTACTCTATCTTCTATTAAATTTTTAACGTCCTTGCCTATTACATCTCTACCTGCTAGCATTTCTGATAATTCTGTTTTTCCTATTACATCTCTTAAAGCAGTTTGTGCTGCTAATTGCACTGAATCCCGATATATCTGTACATTTAATACAGCATTTTCTGAATTTACCACTTTCCAAAAAAGCAAAGCATCTACATCAACCGGGACATTATCCTTTGTCAATGTCTTTTCTGCTTTAAAAATAGTATTTATAACCCTTAAATCCAAGGTTATTGGAGTAGTTTGTACAAACGGGATTATAATATGTATTCCTGGGCCCATTATACCAACGTATTTACCAAAAGAAAGAACGGCCTTTCTATTCCACTGATTTACAACCCTTATTGCAGCTGCCAAAAATATTAGGAATAATATAATTGCAATTCCTATCCCAGCGTATATATTTATGATTGAAAATAAATAACCAATAATAGCAGGTATAAATATAACAAAAAGAATGCCAAATGCATCCCCATTAAAGTTTTTCATCTGTTGGACCATTTAATATTAAATTATTTTATGTATTTAAGTATATATTGATGTGAATATATTTATAATAAAGGAGTATGAAAAAGGTATTTCCATTAAATATAAAAATTGGACAGATTCTGGGGATAATCTCAATTTTGAATGATAACGGCGGCAGCATATCGTTACAAGAACTATCTGACGAATCGTTCTTGCAAGCGGATGATTTAGTAAATATAATAGATGCGTGCAAAATCCTTGGCTTATTAAGTGTAAAAGGAGAAAAAATAAAATTAAAAAGAAAACTGGCTAAAAGAAATCAACACGAAATAACAGCGTTAATAAGTGAAAAAATTGTTAAAATAGAGCCTTTTTCAAGGATAATAAAAGATATAAAATTTAATGGTAAAATATCTACAACAGAATTGTTCCATGATCTTGTAAATAAGGGATTAATAAATTACAGAGATAATATCCTTGGCATAGAGGAATTTAAGAAAAACTTGCTTGTGATTGGTATTCGGCTCAAAATACTTTCATATAACCATGAGGAAGACATCTGGAAAGTACACAAGGAATAATTATTACCTGGCAAATATAGAATAAATTTCATCAACTTTGTTTCTGAATTTTCTACTCCCTTTATCTCTTGGTCTTTTTATTTCTATACTAACTATTCTTTTAACTTTAGTTGGTTTATTTGAAAGTACAATTATTTTATCCGACATTTCTACAGCTTCTTCTATATTGTGTGATACCATTACTATAGATTTTGGAAGTGCTTTTTTATCTTTTAAGATCTCTATCACTGTACTTCTCAAGCTATTTGCTGTAAGTTCATCAAGAGAACTAAAAGGCTCATCCATCAACAGAAGCTCCGGATTTGAAACTAAAGCCCTAGCTAGACCAACTCTTTGTTTCATGCCCCCACTTAACAAATTTGGGTAAGCATCTTCAAATCCATTCAATTCTAGTTTATCAAGCATGTCTAATGCTATCCTTTCTCTTTCTTTATCATCAATATCAAATGCAGCTAAACCCAACTTTACATTCTCTAAATTAGAAAGCCATGGAAGAAGTGCAAAATCTTGGAATACAAAAGATATCTTCTTAGATGGACCGGTTATCTCTTCTTTATCTAATATTACTTTTCCCCCACTGCTAGGTATCAAACCTGAAATTATTCTAAGAAGCGTACTTTTACCACATCCAGATGGACCTATTATTGATACAAATTCAAATTCTTTAGAGCTAAAACTTATACTATCTAATACTTTTACGTTACTCTTCTCATATGTAAATGACACATCTTCAACTTTTAGGAATGTCATATTAAGAATAAACAGAATTTACTCCGTTATATAACCTACGCCAGACAAAATAATTTATAAGCAGTATCATTGCTACCATATTTGCAAGCAAAATACCCATCAATAGGAGATTGTTGTGAAGCAAGGCAAGATTTAATGCCTTTCCTATCCCTATATTTACAGATGTTATTACCTTTCCATTTCCAACGGAAAAATATTCTGCAACTATACTTGCATTCCATTCTGCTGCTATTCCAGTTACAGCACCGGTTATAACTCCAGGTAAGATTGCTTTTAAGTATATTTTTTTCCATGCCATTCCACGATTGAGATGAAACAAGGTCTTAACTTCCATAACATTTGGCGGTAGATATTTAGTAGTTGCAACTATACTAAATACCACGTACCAAATCCCGCTCAGAAAATATATTATAAATGCAAGTAAATTAGAATTTCCATAAACTAGATATGCAATAGCTGGTAAAAGAATTGTCGCTGGTATAGACGCAACTATCTGAAATAAAAGCATATATTTCTTTGTTTTATTAGAAAGAAAAACAACGTAAATGCTTAAAGGTATTGCAACTAATAGGATGGCTAAAAATGCACCCCAAACCCTTAAAAATGAAAAGGCCAATGAGAGAAGTGAATAAATTTCATAACCAGCTATCTTTGATAGAAAGTTTAAATTCAGTATCTTTATCATATTATAAATTAAAAAAGATATGAAAACTGCTGTTAATATGTAAGCTGTTACTGAAAGTAATTTCTTAATTTTATTCTTTACTTTTATACTTAAAACAACATGTTTTAAAAATTTAAAATTTGGATTAAATCTCTCTATTTTCCTATTTTTGTATTCTTTTAAATAAAACCTATTTGCAATCTTGTCAAAATTCTCAAATAAAAGTAAACGGGTAGCTATGACAAATATAACAAAAACTGCTATTGAGTAAATGTATAAAGGTATATTTCCAGTAGCGGCTGCCTTAACAAATTCTACACCTATCCCATGTTGTACTGCATAACGTTTAGTTCCTATAGAAAATATCTCGCTTGTTACCAGATAAAACAAACCTATGGCCCATGATAAACTCATTTGTTCGGAAAGCCGTGGTAAGGCTGCTGGAATGAATATTTTCTTGAGTCTTTGATATAGATTAAGTCTATATACTTTTGAAAGTTCTAGATATTCTTTTGGAAGGGATATTATTGCTTGATAAACTCCAAAAATAATATTCCAAAGCATACTTGTTATAATCAAAAATATTACTGCTGCATTTATACCAATAGCACCTGGAAGATAAAACACAAATAAGTATATTGCAAATGGGAAAAAAGCTAAAATTGGCAAAGTCTGCAAAATATCTACAAGAGGCATTAAAAATTTGTTCAACAATTTAGACCTTGCAACAGTTATACCTGTAAAAAGCCCTATAATTACTGAAAGGAATAGTGCAATAAGCATTCTAATCCAAGAATAACTTGTATCCACCAAAACAGACAATAGTAACATCACCATCCAATTTAATATGTTTTAATGTTTTAATCTTTTAATCTTCTGGCTATAAAAGGACCATTGTCTCTAAAGTATTTAATTCCGGATTTAGATTTAAAATATCTTTTATTTTCATCGTCAATAAACTCTGCAACATTCGATATTCTATCAAGTAATAAAATCTTTCCTTTCTTATTTTTAAGTTCTATCCAGCAATGTTCTGCTTCTTCTTGACCATTACTAACTATACCCATACGATAAAAAGGTTCTAATCCAGTTTTGTTTTTCTCCCTATCTAAAAATATATACAAGATAACTGCGAATTCATGACAAAAAAATGGTCCATCAGATAATGCAGATTCCAAATTTAAGACATTACCTTTTCTATAATTATTTGATTCTAAATACTCTAAATCTAATGATGTCATTATGCCCTTCTCCATACTATAATTATCAGAATATTCCATCATCCTAAAGAAAACATTTTCATAAAAAGAATTAGTTATAGAAATTGCCCTATCTATACCCTTCTTTTTACCAGCGTAATTTATTGTCTTTTTATATAAATCAGAAAGTTCTACACTTTCATCTAGGTCTTTATCTACATACAAACCGTATATCTCTTTAATAAAGGATTTTTTCAAATTTTTGCCATCTAAATTCTGAAGAATATCAGATGTTAATCCCGCGTTAATTACTACATCTCCTTTTTTTATTTTATTATACGGTGTTAATAGAATGGAATGAGATGAAAGAATTTCCTCAAGTGGAATTAGTTTATCGTAAGCACCTCTGCCACAACCTTCTCTTAAAAAACTCATTTATATTTATAGAACAATTCTAATATATAAATTCTACACTTTATTTCCAAAATCCTTTATTTTTTCTTTATCCTTATACGCAGTATTAAAAACTATAACCGAAGAAAGAACAAAAGCTGCACTTACTATGAATGTAAATATATAACCTGAATAAAAAGATAAAAAACCTGACATAAGTGAACCTGTTACACCGGCAACACCAAGAATTGCTGACCAGATTCCTATATAATGTGCTTCCATTTTTCCTGCTATATTAACATAGATTATAACCGAAGCGGATATATTCCATAACGCATAGGCTATTCCTGCAATAAAATAAGATAGTAAATTTAAATACAATATATCAAATATTACTAATGGGGATATAATTACAATAAAATAACTTATAGATCTTATAAATACAGAAATTCTGTAATAGTTTCTAAGTTTATCTCTTGCTTTTCCAGTCATGAAAAATGTATATATAAAAACTTGCCCAATGGCATTTAACATATTTATGACGAATATGTCCGAATAGGATATTTTAAAGGAATATAAAAAAGGTATGTAGGAAGTATTGAATAAGTAAAGACTGAAATTAAAAAGAAAAATCGCAGCAAATAAGGTGAATATCCTCAATGTCCTCTTTCTTTTTCTTATTTTCGCCAATTCTATAATAAGTTTATGACCGGTAAATATCTGAGGGAACTTGCTTATCGAATTTAGTATTGGAAACAGTTTATGGATATGCTCCTCTTCTTTTTCTTTTATTCCTTTTTTATCTTTATCCAAAAAAAGAAACACAAATATTATAGAAATGACATTAAAGGAAAATAATATCAGCAAATACCTTGAAATAACATTAGTAAAAAGCAACACTCCTGGGAAATAACCTATTATATTTCCAACTATACTCAAAAGGCCATAAACCCCATAATAAGACCTCAATATTGTTTTCTTTCTTTTATTCATTATTAACACATTTATTGCAGGAGACGAAGCAGTAATCACAAATGCGTATACCGCATATAAAGATATTGCAATGAGTATACTATGTAATGTGTAAAGAAGGAGTACTATAGGTATTATTGATATTACAGAAATAGATATGAACATTCTTATTTTCTTTAATCGCTGCGTAAGTTCCCCCCAAAATAATGAAGAAGGGATAACTGCCAATGAATAAGCAGTTGCAGCTAAACTTACATCAATTACGTTTCCATGCAACTCGAGAATGTATAATGGAATTATGACACTGAATCCAGAAGAGATAGCGGATATTGGAAATATTATAGATAACCAATATTTTTGATTTGACATACAAAAGTATTAACAACTATAAATATTAATTATTTCAAAGAATTAATATATTAATATAAGAATTAAAGTCACTATGTCAAATGATCATAATGATAAAAGAAGACTTGAATACACACTAGAAAACAGTATAAATCCAGAGAGATTAAACAATATAAAAAAAGTATTAACTGAAGTAAAAAGGCATTTTATACCTATAAACGATTTAGTAAAAACGCCTGCATCTACAAAATATCAATCTTACAATTTAATGTGGAATAGGGATAGCGCTTATTCCTCTTTGTATATCACAAGATTTATAGAAAATAGCAAAAAAAATGGCATTTATGACGTTTTAAGAGAAGAAATAGATGAGCTTTCTTCCTTGAATTCAAAACTTATAGATACTTTATGGGAAGGCCTTGATTCTGAAATAAAAAAAATTAAAATGAATGGTTATGAAAGTGACATAACTAAAAATGAATCAAAACTTGGTTGCAATCACATTTTATCCAGATTTGATATTGATGAGAATGGGATAAAAAGAGCTGAAAATGATAGAAACGAAAATAAAGCCACAAGAAGTTGGACTATGCAATATGACTCTGCACCGTTAATATTACAAGCTACACTAGAATATATAGAAAATAATGGTTATAAAGATATTTCTAAATCTATAGAATTGATGAAAAAAAATTTAAACTTTATAATTTCTTATATCTACAACTTTCATACTACACCATGTGCAGATGCTTGGGAACAATATTACTATTATCAAAGGGAGGAAACTACAAATGGACAATTATACGTTGGAAAAACAATAGATGTATATTCTTTAGCAACGATGTATAAAGGCATAAAATCTGGTAAAAAACTATCTGAATTATTAAAAATAAAACCATATGATGTAGATGAAGAAGACATAATCAAATTCATTAAATCAAATTTCATCGTAAATGATGAAAAAAGAGGTCAATTTTTAACTAAATCAAAGATAGAATTTGGGGATACCTTATTTGGTGTTGGAGCAGAGGAGATTGAAATATTTTACAATTTTATGCCGGATGTATTTGAAGATTACAGGGAAAATACCATCAAAGTCATAAAGGATGAGCTTTTTGATGACGAATTCCTACCAATAAGGTACAAATTCTTTGGAAAAAATAGGAATATAATTGATAGATATTTTAATAGGGGACAGTGGTTTCATTTAGGATTACAGTATGCCATGTACCTTAAAAGCATTGGAAATAATGAGGAAGCAGAAAAAATAATTAAATATGTTGAAGGCAAAATAAATGAAGATGGCAGCATACCCGAGCAAGAAATTTCAAATAAAAAGAAAGTAGATGATCCGGATAAATTCTTTGAAAAAAATGGGAATAAAACTATCCAATGTCTACTTTGGGCAGAAACTGCATACCTTGCTGCTATTTCAATGCAATAAATTAAGAATTAAAAAACATTAATTGGAGATACTGTCTATAACAAGTACTCCCATAGATTATAGTCTTTACCACTTAAAAAATGCTTTATTTTCCCTATTTTCTTAAATCCTAATTTTTTCAAAAATTTCCTTGAGCCTTTATCTGAAAATTCAGATATTGCAAGCACATTTTTAATTTTATTCTTATATAGATAATCTATTGCTTCTTTGAAAAGCGAGGTTCCAAGACCTTGTCTTCTAAATTCTTTTTTTACTAAAAAGATATTGCACCACAATACATCTTTTGTAAACTCTACTAAATGCAGAATACCAAGTATCTTCTTTCCATTATCAGCATAAAAGACAATGCTTTTCTTATCAGAAAAATCAAACAACTCCTTCTTACCAGAGTTATACCCAAACCCTTGTAAAAATTTTATTAATTTCTTGCTATTCTTTACATTATTTTCATGTTTTACACGGAAAACAGGCCTCTCTTTAAGATGAAATTCCATTTTTATAAAAACTAAATATAAGTTAATAACCCCCTTCTTTAAATACTGTTAGTTTCTATTTATAAATTTTATTCTCAGTTCTTTGGAAGACTTGTAACCTTTAGCTCCTGCAATCCAGAATAGCATTTTATATTCAATTCCATTTACAAATTACAATTATATTACTATTTTTCAGTGATAGTAAAGTATTTATATAAATTAAATTCAATAATGAATGTGGAACACAACAATTTTAATAAAAAAATTGCAAATTATGAAAAAGGATACCATTTAGAGCAAGCATTAGATAGAGACTTAAATAAATTATCTAGGAAACTTGAAAAGGCCGGATATCTCTACTTAAATAGTAGAAACTATGAAAAAGGTGATTTTGAGATCATATTTGGTAATTATAAAGAAAATCAAAAATACTATAGAATGATATTTTCAAGCAAAGAAAACCCCAACACAGGGACAAATAATGACCATATAAAAAATGAAATAAGACTTGAAAGACTCCTAGATTTCAATGAAGAAAACGGGTCATATAAAAAAACAGAGAACATTTTTAC
The DNA here is from genome assembly GCA_964641875.1 of Candidatus Woesearchaeota archaeon. Classification (GTDB taxonomy): domain Archaea; phylum Nanobdellota; class Nanobdellia; order Parvarchaeales; family Parvarchaeaceae; genus Parvarchaeum. Next base: position 9,065 of record CAZXLU010000042.1, read on the forward strand.
AGAAAGTATTGATGGTTTACAAAAGTCCTATTATAAAAAAATTGTAAAGCTATACAACAATCAAAAAACCGATGAAATGCCAAAAATAAAGAATTATGATGCAAATAAATTATTATTATACTCAATAGCAGCAGGTTATGGCGCAACTGTAGTATCTGCAGTAGATAATACTAACCTTGTGAATAATGCTTATTATGGCTTTTTACACCTAGCTATGCTATTTGGACCATTTATACCATTACAAATAAGCAAAAAAACAAGATCAATAAGCCAATTAGTAAGCTTAGGTCTTGTAACTTGGGTCGCAAATAGTATATCCTATTATCCGATCGGCATTCTTATGGGTCACACTGCAAATAACTTAACAGATATGATTAATTGGTACAAATTTCAACTTGGTATGGGTAGTGGAAGTTACATAGATAAATATGGACCAATTTCAGTAAAAATAAGCTCTAAGGCAAAGGCTATCTCATATGCTGGCAGATTGGGTTTAGCTGGAATTTTATCACAATTTGACAAAATAAAGGAAAAAATAAAAGGAAAAATGGAGGTTGATGAAAATGGAAAAAATTAGTAAACTCGAAGAAGTTATAAGAAAAGATAATAAGAATTATATAAAAATTGAGGAACTCCCAAAAATTAATGAATTGCAGGAAAAAGGATACAATTTCATAGATGAAAATGTTTACTTGGCTGAAAAGGCATCTTACTTATCTAATTTTCAAAATATTGATCCTTTAGTAGCTTATTACATGGTACCAAAAAGGAATTTTAAATATGAATTCGAAAATCTACTTAGAATAAATAAATTGATACCGGAAAATTCAGTAAAACCAATAGCTCTTGTATATGATGATTCT
>CAZXLU010000043.1:0-9860 GCA_964641875.1 Candidatus Woesearchaeota archaeon
ATTATTAAAATCCAACCCCAGCTTACTAGATAGTCTAATGCTGCCTGTGATTCTTTTCTATTAAATTTTCTTTTTGAATGTCTTGTCCGCCTATTTCTATTATTATATCTAGCCATAAATCATATAGAATCACCCAATTTAAATATTTTTAACCTATTACGCCTTTCTTTATTCGTTTCCATAAATCATTTTCAAATCTTTCTTGTTCTTTCCACCTTCCTCTTTCATGATAACCATATCTCTCCCAGTAACCATCTTTATAAGAATCTGTTATAAATATCAGCTTAAGCCATTTTGCGCTTTTCCAACCATATAAGGAGGGAATATAAGGCCTTGCTGGGAATCCTTGTTCTTTTGATAATTTTTTCCCATTTATTTTCAAGGCAATTATTGATTCATCATCTATATCATCAATATAAACTGGGGTAGAATAACCATCTTCACTGTAAAAAATAATAAATTTGGCATTCTTATTTAAAACAGCTATATTAAGTATCTCTTTAATAGATGGTCCTTCCCAGATCACATCTTTTATCGACCATTTTGTTACACAATTAAAATCTTTTTTGTATCTTTTATTTGCCATATTCTCTAATTGTTCATATGAGAAGTATAATTTATTCTTGACCAACCCATCAACTTCTAAACGCCAATCTTTCAGATTTATATCTAAAGAACTTCCATTCAATGCATCATACTTTATAAAATCTTTTATGTAGAACTGCCCCTTTGCTGGGGGAATTTCTTTATCCATTTAATTTTATAATTTTGATAGTATATACCATTTAAATTATCCCTTTCTTTTCTCCGTTTTTTGCATAGAATTAGACACTTTTATAAGCTTTTTTATTATTTCGCTCCTAGGTATGTCAACAGAATTTGATTTGCACATAGCATTTATAGAAAAAATGTTAGTTTTGTTCGAAAAACTGGTTTCAGATATAAATATTTCTGGTTCATCCAGTAAAAAATCAAGTTTTTTCAATTCTGTTTTTAATCTTGAAATAAAAGCATCTGGATCTATATCGTTTAGAACTTCATACCTTACTTTTACACTTCTTCTCAATTCATTATTTATGAATATTGAGGCCTGTAAAACTATACTATTTGGAACTTTTAAAGGAATGTTATTATCCAACCTTATAGTAACAAATGTCAACGTCATTTTTTCAACTATTCCAGTGTAACCAGGTATTAAAAAATCATCAGAAAAGAATTTTGGAGGATAGCTAGGAGCTATTAAACCATATTGCCATGTGCTCAAAGTTATTCTGTCCCCTATACTAAAAGGCTTGGAAAACAAAAGTACAATACCACTGAAAAAATTTGAAAGTGAAGTTTGAGCGGCCAAACCTATTACTACACCGGCAAAGCCTCCTCCGAGTAATATTGAGGTTATTCCTATTTTAAATGAAGACAAAGCAATTGCAATAACTATTACATATCCAACTAAACGAGTAACAAACACTACTGTATTACTTGCTTGTTTGTTTTTTATATTAGATTTCGCTTCTACAAAATCACTTAGTATATTCACTATTAAAACTCCAGCTACCAAAATTAGTACTATATATATTATACCTTTTATTTCTGGAGTTATAAATGATAGTATGCTTACAATATAAGATAATATTGAGAAAATTATAAGTATAGTTATCATTAAGTATATTCTTCTCTTTATACCACTATCCATAACCTTTTAAAATACCTGATAATATTAAATAATTACTTTTATTTTACTGTCACATTTTTAGCAAGAACACTAATAATGGAGATTATTACAGATTCTGCAATTATTATAGTTATGAGAAGGCCGTAAAGGTAAAAATAAACCTCTAAAATAGCTGATGTGAAAAGACCCGCAACTAAAAAGAAAGTTATTATTCCAGGCGTCAAAAAAAGTAATGATATCTTTAACCAGTTGTTCTTAAATAATGCAATTCTCTGTATGTTTGCTACCCTCATTGAATAAAATTTCTTGAAAAACAATATAAGTGATACTATAAGAAGCAATACCACTACTACAACAAGTAAAATTGGTATTATGAAACCAGAAAGAGGATTTACTAATGAAGGATTTAGAAGAACAGCATTACTCATAACGGAATATAAACCTCACAAGATACTTTAATGAAAGATTTAGCAGAGAAATTGCCACTAAAATAAAAGCAGCTGTACCTAATATAACACCAGAAAGGAATGATATAATCGAATAACTACTGATTATACTCACAAAAAAGGCGATTACTGCTATAAGGATAAGTATCGCAGATAGTATCAGAAGCACGAATGGATTACTGCTTCTGTTGAGATTAAGGATCATTACCGTTATAGGTGCATTATCCGATCTATGGCGATATAATGCAATAACTGAAAGTATACCGAACAAAAATATAGTCAAACCAACTACTATATCAATACCTACGAATACATAGTTCAATGCAAATAGATAGTTGTAATTAAATGAACTTGTAACCGTTATGCCGCTTGAAGATGTGGGAACGGTAATAGATGATAATTTAGGAATAATGTCAAGGAAAACCAATACTGCTAATATTATAACCAACAAAGCGACTCCCAACTCGGCATATTTTGCCTTATTTGAAAAATTATTAATCTGAGGTTCCCTCTTGGGTACTACCATTTTTATTGATGTCACCAGAAGTATATAAATATTATCTCAAAATGCGTTGTTGCATAAATAATTCAGATTTAATTAAAGTTTGCATATCTTGTTTATTCAATGCTTTTTTGTATTTCTTATGACAAAAAAAGAAACATTTGCAGGCCTATTTTCTATCACTAACTGTTTGCAACTGAATTATGTAACAATCTATTAGGAGTATAAAAATAAGAAAGATTGACTTTGGAATTATACAACCAAAGAACAAGAAAAACAAGTATGTATATTATACCTACATTCAAGTCAGTTACTCCGGCAAAGAATGGGCCGCCGAAACCCTGTATAACTGACCATGAAAAGAAACTGTACACTATTCCCGCGATATATGCCCATTTTCTAAAAAGTCCAAAAATCAAAAGAAAAGCGATTGCTAGTTCGGAGAAAGCGTACACATATAGGAAGATATGTATATTAGGCAGTATTATCTTATCCCAGAAAAGGAAAAAAGGAATAAGTATTTTAGGTTCACCTAACAACTGCATAAGTTGATCTTCAGCAATATTCGATGCAGTGCCACTTACCAATTTAAGGGAGGCATTTATAGCAAGTACAGCTCCGAATGCTATTGAAGAAAAAGCAAAAAACTTTTGTTTTGAATTATAAGAAAGATTTCTTTTAAAGGATAAGATTTTTTCTGATATTCTAATCTTTTTAGATATTAGGGCATCAATAGAGAAATTATCTGTAGGAAACTGTTTCTCAATCATTATAAGCATTATAAAAAGAAGAAGATAAATTGGAGTTGCACCTATATTCAAAACTCCAGCTATATATGGCCCACCAAACTGGCCAATGGTAACCCATATAGCAATCGAATATATTGCGCCGCCAATGTAAACGTACTTCTTTAAAAAACCTAAGATCAGAAATAAGCCTATTAAAAATTCAACAGCTATTGCAAACATCACAAAAAAATTCACATTGTTAGCAGTAAAATTTGCCCAGAAAGAAACCCATGGGTAAACGAAATACCACGCTCCGTATGCACCAGTGAGCACGTTTTCCTTTATAAGATACGCTGAATCTGGTATCATCAACTTAAGCAGCGAATCTGCTATGAATATTATACCAAAAGATATTCTTAATAAAACGGGTATATTTTGAAGTTTTTTATTTAGCCTTTCCATAAGGAGTTATCCTTAGGAATAGCCTGTACTTGTACCGGATGAAGAAGACTGTGATGAAGTTACAACTATTTCACCATACATTCCGAGTATTGCGTGTCCTGGAACCGGACAGAGATACCAATATGTTCCAGCAGTATTAGCATTGAATGTTTCACTTTCTTCATATATTCTACCATTTTTAGGTGGAGGTAGAAGTATCCCGCGCACTACAATGTCATTTGCACCAGTATAACCGTTAAAGGCTGTTTCTGGCCCAAATGTAGAATATGGTGGAGGTAGACTATCATTTACTATCATGTAACCGTGATAAGCATAGTCAGAAAGATCAAATGCATCGAAGGTTACAGAGCTGCCTTGTTTTATCACTATCTTTGGATTAATTAACCCATAGATCATAAACGCTGGCAAAGCGGGTAAACCAAATTCTCCCAATAAAGCCTTATAAGGAGTTTTTGTGCCAGGGATAGTAGAATTAATTGTTATATTATTTTGTTGGTCCTCTGTTAAATTGTCTATCATTCCCATTGATATTGTAACGGATTTATTCACATATATTGTATTCGTAGCTGCATTTACTGTAACACCAGCGGGTACTGTAGATAGGGCCGATGAAACATTTGCTGAAACAGGAACTGCAAAGCTGAAAGTATGATTAATTGTAAGGAATACGACAACTATTACAATGACAGCTATCACTATAATTATCCCTATCAACATAAAATTCCCATTTTTATTATCTTTATTCATACAACCTTTATTTCACCCCACATTCCTAACTCTGCATGTCCTGGAATAGGGCAGAGGTAATAATAAGTTCCAGTTGCATTAAAAGTATAAGATCCGGCTACTGAATAAATGCTCCCACTGAAGGGATTTTTAAAATTCTGTGGTGGCGGCAATGCCGGTAGATATAATAAATCCGATTTTAAAGCTTCAGGAGAAAGCGTTGTAAAAGGATTAAACGGTGGTCCATCTGGACTAATTGCAAAGATATGTACTTCTGAAGCGAAATTTATAAAAACAAAGTTTACAGTTGATCCTTTATGTATAATTAAAGTGGGATCTATTAGTCCATAATCCATAAAATATGGAAGCTCATGGTTAGGTGTTTGAAGGTAAGAATTAGCTGCTGTTATATTCGTGGGATAAGTTATATTATGTACAGGATTATATGATAGATTTTCATATGCAACCATTGGTATCGTTACATTTGAACCACTTATTACTATAGAATTATTAGCAGAATAAACTGTTACACCACTAGGCACTGTTTTTATGAATTTTTGAAGCGCTGATGAAGCGGATGTAGGGACAATTGAATAGATTATAACTATAGAGATTATCACAACTATAACAACTGCAAGTATCTCGTATACGAGAAAATTATTCCTTTTTGGGTTTTCTTGCATTATATAACTTACAATTGGGTATATTTAAGCTTTTCCTGTTTATTCTTAAAATACTTATGTATCCTTGAAAAAATCGATAAAAAAAGCGTAATATCCACATAGGTACCAAGAATTGCAACGGAGTAAAGTATTGGAAGAGTTAATGCAGCATGAGTTACATAAGCGAAATTATACTCGTAAATGGGTATGATATGTAGATACTTCTCCAAAGATAAGGTAGAATAAACTTCGGGAGAGGATAATCCGATTGCAAATCCTAATTTATACAACTTATTATGGACTTTAGAAGTACTATTTTTTGTGTTCTCGTTAACTAAAATTCCTTCTAATTGGGATTTCATTGCGTAATTTATATGAGAAAGAAAGAAGTATATAAACTTTAAATTTCCTTTTTCATGTAATCTTTCCAGGCTTTCTTATCTTTTTGCACTGGTATGAAATGCACATCTTCATTTATTTCATTATTATTTTCTACGTCTAAAATCATGTTTTTCCCAGGCGCAGAATGCTCCAATATATCTAAAATTATTTTATCATTTTCAACTTTTGGGTATATATGCCAACACACTATTTCCCCATATTTATCTCTTCTTATATTGTTTAATACATATTCTCTATCTTCTTGAATATCATCGTTATAATATGATCTTGGAAGTTTAATTCTTATTAATTTTGCTGGACCCTTTTCATTAACAGACTTGTCTTCATACATTTTAACCGTATTCAATAAATCTTTTAACAGTCTCTGACTAAATAAATCAGAATCATTACCCGTAGAGGAGTATCTTATTCTTCCAGGAACGCTGTTTTTAAATAGATACATAAATGTTCCATTTTCATTTTTAGATATAAATGCATGAATTCTTTTATACGTCAGAACATTTGAATTTTTAAATAGTAGGTACTCTCCCGTTTTATCTTCACTTATTTCAGGAACCCTCAAATAAGCATAAGCAAAAGCAAAATCCATATTACCAAGATAATTATCACGACTATCGATTTTTTCAGCCTTACTAAGAAGATTTTCCAAAAATTGCTCCTTTTTCATACATTTTATAGAAAAATTCCAATATATAAAGGTTATTATTTGTAATATTTACAAATTATTCTCTATTTTCATAAGCTAGTATCCTTTTCTGCATATCATAAAATTCATCCCACAGTCTTTTTGGAAAATGCCCTCCAAACTTTTCAAAGAATTTTTTCACTTCTTCCATTTCTTTAACCCAACCTTCTTTATCAAAATACAATAAATCCCTTAATTTTTGCTTATCAAAATTTAAACCTTCCAAATTTATATCCTCTAAATTTGGGATAAAACCTATTGGCGTTTCAACCGCTGAAACTTTATTATCCAATCTGTCTATCATCCAGTTTATAATCCTGAAATTTTCCCCAAAGCCTGGCCATATATAGTTACCATTAGCATCCTTCCTAAACCAATTCACATTAAATATTTTTGGTTTTCTTTTAAGTTTATCAGCAAAATCAAACCAGTGATTAAAATAGTCTCCCATATTATAACCACAAAAAGCAAGCATTGACATTGGATCATCTCTAACTACACCTGCAGCTCCCGCTTGAGCGGCAGTTGTTTCTGCTCTTGTCATAGCGCCTATCAATATGCCTTGTTCAAATGTTCTTGCTTCATAGACCAATGGCACAAGCTTAGAACGCCTGCCTCCAAATAACATGGCGGATATTTCTACACCTTTAGGATCATTGTATACTTCTGATTTATATTTGTATTGGCCTATGGGAGTACTAAATCTAGAGTTTTTATGCGCCGCATTTTCTTTTCCATCCCATAATTTACCAGTCCAATCATAAAGTTTTTTTGGAGCGTCGCTTAACCCCTCCCACCATGGTGTGTTATTTTCTGGGTTGAATGCTACATTAGTAAATATGGTATTCTTCTTTAAAGAGTCTAATATATTTGGATTGCTGCTTGGCCCAGTACCATATGCAACTCCAAAGAAACCATTTTCAGGGTTTACACCTCTTATCTCACCTTCTTTACCAATAAAAAGCCAGCTAATATCATCACCAACTGTTTTAGCAATGAAATTTTTAAAAACTTCTGGTGGTTGAATCATAGCTAAATTAGTTTTACCACTTGCACTTGGCAATGCACCGCTTATGTAATATTTTTTATTTTTATCTGTGTTCTCAATCTCAAGTAAAAACATATGTTCTGCTAACCAACCATCATCTCTTGCAGTAACGCTTGCAATTCTTAATGCATGCGGTTTTTTGCTTAACATTGCATTTCCACCGTAAGCAGTGTTAACACTCATAAGCAACCTTTCATCTGGGAAATGACAGATATATCTATTCTCTAAACTAAGATCGCCTGTAGAATGAATTGATTTTATAATTTCTTTCTTCCTCTTCATTTCATCTAATGCAATATTACCCATTCTTGTCAATATCCTCATATTTACAACTACGTAAGCACTATCTGTTAATTCTATTCCAACTTGAGAAAAATCAGAATTTGCTGGCCCTAGTATATAAGGAACTACATACATTGTCCTGCCTTTCATAATGCCTTCAAATAAATTCCACATCATCTGAAGCGCTTTATTTTTCTCCATCCACCTATTTGTTGGACCTGCCTGTTCCTCTTTTTCAGTACATATTAAAGTCCTATCTTCGACTCTTGCAACGTCATTTGTGCTAGTTCTATAAAGATAACAATTTGGGTATTCTTTTTCATTTAATTTAATCCATTGTTTGCTATCAGTTAAAAGTTTAGTAAGTTCCTCATTTTCTTTTTCGGATCCATCGCACCAGTATATTCTTTCAGGTTTTGTTTTTTCTGCAACTTCATTTACCCAAGAAGTTATAGAATTATCTATGTCTTTAGGTCTGTTATACTCTTCCATTAATTTATAATAATATAATGATATTAATAAATTTTTGAGCAAGAATTGCTACTTTCTGCCTATAAAAGCTTAAATATTAATCTAATTCTTACTAAGATATGGTTTTTGAAAAAGGACTTGATTCTTTGTATACATCAAAAAAAGACATTGAAAATATAATATCTGAAAGCAGCAAAAATGAGAAATTAGGTAAAATTATTAAGAGCAAAGGATTATCTCTAGAAAAAATTCTTAAATATGAAATTAATACTGAATATGGTAGCTTAAATTTGCATATTCATTATAAAACTAGAGATTATAAAAATGGTTTAATCTCATTAATTCAAAGTATTGAAGAGATAAAAGAATTTTCAAAGACCACATACTCAAGTTTAAAATTCGATATTGGATTTGATAAAAACGACAATAGGTATAAAATTTATTGTAAAGATGAGAAAGGAAATGATCTATTTGGATTTAATATATCAAAAAATAAATACTCTGATGATGATTTAGACAATATTTATTTATACATTGACATAAATAAAAAATTTACAGAGAATTTAGAATTTGCAAAGGAGTTATTCTCTATAGTAAATAATAACATTATAAAACAAGTAATAGATTCTTACAATAGTATGATTGCAGTTGACAGTGAAGATCAAAACAGTGGATTAGAAGATATAATGAAAGAATTAGGTATAGAAAACTATTCTGCCGATATAAATATAGAAAATATTGGGGGTTACAACGATATAAAAGATCGGATAGAAAGAGAAATTTTTACGCCATTTATCCACAAAGAATTATTATCTGAAATAAGAAAAATAACAAGATTAAATAATAAAAGCGAAATAAATAGTGCACTTTTCTATGGTGAACCTGGAACCGGAAAAACTATGATGGCAAAAGCGATAGCTGGCGAAAACCGCATAAATTTCTTATACTTAGATCTTTCACAAATATACACAAAATGGTATGGAGAATCCGCCAAGAGAATGCAAACTGCAATGGAATTGGTAAAGGCATACTCTAATAAAAATGGAAAAACGGTAATATTTATAGATGAGATAGATTCTTTAGGGAGCAGGCAATATGGCAGCAGTGAAAGTAACAAAGTATTAAATACCTTGCTCACTTATTTAAGTGGAGTAAAAAGTGAGGATAATGATAATTTACTCTTTATAGGCTGTACAAATTTAATTGAAAATGTAGATCCTGCCTTATTATCTAGATTAAAAAGCAAAGTGTACTTCAGAAAACCCGATAAAAATGATAGATACGGGATTATATCAAAATACTGTAAGAAATTAGATAATAAAGAAATTGAGGAATTCGCAACAAAAAGTGAGGATTTAACAGGCAGGGATTTAGAATCTGTAGTTTCTATAGCTGAAGAAAATCTTGCATATGATCTCGCAAAAGGAATTAAAGACTACAAAACACCAAAATTAGAGGATTACCTATCAGCTTTATCAATATTCAAAAAATATAAAACTGAAGAAAAAAGTAAAAACAACGGTATGTATAGTTAGAATTTCCTAATAAGATATTAGAGACTAATTGTAATGTATATACAATGAAATTTTTCAACCAATATCAAGCAACTAGGGGGATAATGAGCAATACTGGCAAGTACTTTCTTTTTAATTTAAAGACCATAAAATAGAATATAAAATTATTTTTGAGATGCAACTATTGCAGAAACTGGAAAACCACTTTTTTATTTTCCACTTTAATCTATAAGGTTTTGGTTATTAAAACTATAAATAAT
>CAZXLU010000044.1:0-9559 GCA_964641875.1 Candidatus Woesearchaeota archaeon
GGGTATCGTTTCTGCTCAGTTGCCTGCCTTTTACAGCAATGCATTACTGCACTTCGCTTTTAAGGTGAACGGACTTCCTCCACTAACTTATTAAAAGTCAATGGTTTGTTGCCTACAATACCGCTATTTTATATATTAAGTATAATATTTAATAATTTATCATGGAAGTTGTCCTTTTAGATGACAAGGATTTAAAGAAAGATGAGAAACTTTACATAAAAGCTATAAGATTAGTAAATTCAGTAAAAATAGACTATAAGACAGAGAAGCATGTATCATTTTTGGTAAACGGAGATGAATCTGTACATAATGTAATGTACTTTGATGAAAAGAAATACGATAAAAAGTGGCAATGTGATTGCAAATGGTATACTTTACAGGATAAATTATGTTCACATATAATAGCAGTAAACCTTGCATTAAAAACAAGTAAGATAACAATCAATAATAAAGAGAAAGATACGAGGGTAGATTAGAACCGGTGCCGAATTTTACTATGCTGGTGTCTTTCTCTTTTAGTCTATTATCATGCCAATTATCCAACGCAAACATAAACCCTGAAAGATCAATATTCTTTTCTTTATCTAATATCTTTAAATCCCCTTTTTCAGAGATATAAAGCCTCGAACCAACCTGTACTTTATTATTAAACGTTTGTCTGTAAACAATCTTAATGTCCTTTTTTAAAGTATTATCATAAAATACTGCTGTTATGGTTTTGTTTTCATTTTCTCGGTTTTCTTTTAAATTTGGATATTCTATGTATCTTTCTGATGTTATTAAAGAGTAACCTCCTAGATCTATTATTGAATCATTGTAATTAATAGACAGATTGAGTTCCTTTAAATTTGGAATTGAGTCTTTTTTATTGAAATTAGGATTATATAATCTTGATTCTATCCCATATGAATTTTTTGTTTCTTTTAATTTTTCATTATCAACGACAAATATATCTAGTTTATCATCAAAGTAGGTGATTTTCTGTGGTTTAGCCATAGAAAGTATATGCTCCGTTTTTCCATCGTTTTTCTGCCAGTTATAAACATCTTTTGACTGCAATATCTTTAGATCCTCGTTCTCATTTATCAATTTTAAGATTTCGCTATCGCTTTCTGTTATGTAATTGTTTCTTATCATGTTTTCTAATGAAAACGGTAATTCTTTCCTTACCACAGTAAAATAGTAGAATAAACCCGATATAAATAGCTATCTAAGTGAGTTTTTCTTTAAAACTTTACATGTCCAATCCTTTGGAGCTGAGGCGTGCTTAACCTGCTGTAGTATAAGACTAGCTTGTTTTTCTTGATCCAGTTTATCTAATTCAAGATATATGTACCCTTCTTCTGTTTCGTTATGGCCTTTTAGAACGCGCATAACTGCTTGTGTTTTCTTTATAGCCTCGCTTAATTCGTCTATTGAAATAAGTCTTGATATTTCATCCAGCAATTTAATTATAGAACCATGCTCTGCTTCTAGTCCTTTTACTCTAAGTTCATTTTCATTTAAAACCTCTGGAAAAAGATATTCTTCTTCCCAAAACATGTGATTCTTCAGTGATTCTTTTATCAAATAAAGTTTTTCTAGATTAGGTTTTAAATTTAATGACTGTAAAAATTCTTCAAGGTATTTATCTACTCTTTCATGATCTTTTGTAAGTACGTTATCTAACATATTGATTAATAAAGTCGGATTTATTTAAGGTTTTGGTAATGCCCTCGCCAGGATTTGAACCTGGGTGCCCGGTTTAGGAAACCGGTATTCTATCCAAGCTAAACTACGAGGGCATAGATTAAAAATGTTTTTTAAGCTTAAATTATTTCCACTTGTCCATCCTTAGATAAACTAAACTTATTATAAACTTACTTTAAAAGTAAAAGCACTTTTTAAAACTATAAATAGTATACTTTATCATATCATTTTATTGTTTATGGAAGATAGGAATCCATTTATAAGTATTACGTACTCAAAAAGTGATACTGTAGTTGATAGAGTAAATGAAAAGATAGAATTGCTTATAATGTTAAATGAAGCCATGGAACATGGTGGCATAATTGTATTAAAAGGCGACCCGGGGATGGGTAAAAGCACCATAATAAGCACCTTAGAAAGCGAGCTAAAAAAATCAAAGAATATTGAAATGATAAAGGAGGAGTTTACTCCTTTGATATATAACAAGATAAGAAACCTACATATAGATCCTACAAAAAAGACTCTAGTCATTCTAGATGACTTTAATAACATAGAGATGGTAGATAAATTAAGCCAGCAAAGAATTGTAGATATGCTTTACAATTTAGGTCAAAAAATCGCTATAATGTTAGTAGAAAATAGAACCGAAGGAGTAGAGAAAGACTTGGAGAAACAGGGAAAAAACTTCAAAAGATATGAGATCAAAGGATTATCAAAAGAGGATATCAAACAAATAATAATAAATAGGCTCAATTCTGTAAGAAAATCTAAATCTGATTCTCTTGATCCTTTTACATCGCAAGAGTTTGAAAAGATATACAAAAAGTCTAGAGGAAACCCAAGGATATCTCTCTTAATATGTTCTGCCTTGTTTGATCAAAAGACAAACAGTATAATATAATAATCAACAGTATTGTTTATGAAAAGCAACCTTAAATTGATAATTATCTTACTTATTATATTCTCTGCTGTTATGATATTAAGCGAATTTTTCGCTGGGTTAAATATTAAATTATTTTCAATTTTATATAAAGAAACAGGGATTAGCTACAGCAGTTCTGTAGTTGGTTCTCCGTTCTATTACTTAGCTTACCTAATAATAGCAGGCCTTATAATTCCAACAGCAATTATATTATTATTAGTTAAATACAAGAAGATAAGAGCAATAAACATTCTATTAATAATCCTTTTTCTATTTGTAATGTACGGCTTCTCCGATTTATTTATGCTTGACTTATATGTCTTTGCCTTCCATGGTAATTTAAATTCAAATAGCATTTTATTAGACTTATTCTCTTTGATGGTTTATATCCTTCCAGTAATATTAACAGTTTACTACTTTAGATACGCAGGCAAATATGGAAAGAATGCATTAAATATTATTTTGTTTGTTTCTATATCTGCAATATTATCCGTCTACCTCAATATAATAACTGCTCTGATACTTATAGCTATTATAAGTGTATATGATTATATCTCTGTTTTTATTACAAAACACATGATAACGCTTGCTAAGGCCTTCTCTAATAATTCATTTGGGGGAATATCCCTTATGGCTAAGAAAATAAAAAAAAGCAAACTATTTTTAGGTGGAGGAGATATGGCCTTTCCTGCAATATTAGCTAATGAATTTTTCCTTCATTATAATATTACTGCAGGTATTCTTGCAGTTATTGGTGCAGTCATTGGTCTATCTATAATATTATTCTTTGGTAAAAAAGGTAAAGCTTATCCCGCAATGGCTGCGATAGGGCCAATGCAATTTGCAATACTGGGATTGTATTTTCTATTTAGAATAATATAGTTATAACGGCGTTATATATTTAAACTTTTATCGAATTAATATAGGATGGAAGTAAATGTTAAAGAAGAGGACGTTATAAAAGGTTTAAAGCAATGCTTTGACCCAGAAATACCTGCTAATATCTATGACCTAGGACTAGTTTACAATATAGAAATAAATGGGACTGAGGTAAAAATAACTATGACCTTAACATCCCCATTTTGTCCGGTTACTGATTATTTAATTGAAGACATAAAAGGAAAAGTTATGGATTTTTCAGGTGCTACAAACGTAGACTTAAATATAACATTCGATCCTCCGTGGACAAAGGACAGGATGTCGGATGAAGCTAGAGCAGAACTAGGAATATAAATTTCATATTTTCATTTTCTTCTATTGATATCGACAAAATCTTGGCAAAGGTCCTTTGCTTATAAATATTAATCTAAGAAATCTTTTTCCTTTATTTTATTGGGTATATACTCCTCCGTCATAAATGACAAACCCTTAGCAGTAAATGCGTCTAATTCGACTTTTGCCTGAAGTTTCTCCATTTTTGATAATTCTTCTTGCCATGCTTTATTATTCTTAAACCATGCATAATTTTTTATCTGTTTAAGTCTAGACGTATCAACATCTTTAAACTTTATCAAATGTCTTTTTAATCCATAACGCTCTATATCTTTTTCCATCAGCCCAATAAATTTAGCATCTGGCAATGCTAGCCTATCAGAGGCATGTGCAAGTGCTATTGATCCGAACTTTATTGCAGAGTAAATATATATCCCCCATGGGTCAAAATCTACTAAAACATACACTGGCAAACCTTCTTCCTCATGTAATCTTTGAAGCAGCCGTCTTATCCCTCTTGTTGCCTGTCCCTGGCTTGACATTATAACACAGTGCAACTTTTTCCATGCCTTATCCTCATTTGCTCTCTCGAACATTGTACTTTTTTCGAAATACAAAATAAATTTCGCATCTACTTTACGGAATATTATTTCTTCAACATTACTTGGTATAGCCCAACCACCGCTGCCAAGTTTAGACCAATCTATTACATCTCCTCTATCCTCAATTATCACTTCCCCTGCTACAGATCCGTTCTTATTCGCATTTATATTCAACTGCTCTCTTGTTAAATCTGTTATTAGTTCTAAATCCTCTATTGCCTTGTTAGTTTCAGTCTGGTCGTCAACTACATCTATTTTTGTACCTGGAATAGTCCTTCTTATTTGATAGAAAGCAGACCTTAGACTTGTGTGCTTATCATTTTTTATAAGCTCTCTGCTTACAGCGGCCATTGCCATTGTCTGTATGAATTTTCTAACGTGTCCAACATTTAAAAAGTACCTCCTTGACAAACCACTGCCCAATGTAATCATCCTGCTTTCTTTATCGTATTTTACGTTTGACAAACCCCTTATGGGTAAAGTCAAGTAAGGATTCTCCCCTTTTTCTATCTGTTTGTAAACTTCCTTTCCAAGATCTTCAAGTACACTCAACCTCTTTTTCCTCGACTCTTCGATTTCTTTACTATCCATATTTATTCCTCCTCCGGAGATGTATCAGATTCAATCTTGCTTGATATAACATCTCCCTTACTAAGGCTTTCCTCCACATTTGTTTTAACTTCTTCCCTCTTCTTTTCAAGAAGGCTTTCTATTTTTGCCTTTACTTTCTTTTCTTCTATATCAGTCAACTTTGAAATAGAATACGCAAGTTCTATACCATACTTATCAAACAAGCTTATTCTCTCCTGGAACAAACTACTCTTGTGTTTTTTATTTAAAAACCTAGAAAGATTTCTTACAAGCTCTTGGAGAGCAAGCTTTATCTCTTTTATTATTACAGAGTAACTTGCAACAGAGTTTTTACTTTCATTTGTATAAGGAACCCATACTGAAGCGATATGTATTATGAAAACCAACGGCCCTATAGGCACTTTATTTTCTACTTTTAGACCATATCTTGCATAATCCACTGATATAAAGCTTTGCGTTAAAGCACAAGAAGATGCATCAAAAAGCAAGGGTATTTTATTTGCGAAACGCATCAATGTAGCTTTTTCTGCTTGTATCTTACCACCATAAGCTGCTGCAACTTCTATCTGAAACGGCATCCCTCTGTAAACCTCTGGTCTTCTAGTAACGGATTTAACAAATTCTGGAGAGTATTCCTTCTTTAGACTTTTTTCCAGTTCTTCTCCCCCTATTGGTGACAAACAATCTGTCTGTGGCCTCATCAAATCTAATGACTGCAGGGCTTTTAGTATGGAATTTGCCTGCACCCTGTCAATATCCTGTGGTTTTGCCTTTAAATCTATACCTACTCCTTTCAGTACTTGCTCCGCAACTGCTCTACTCACTCTTGAAAGTTCTTTCTCTAAGACGGATGCAACTGTTCTTTCTGCTGAATTTTTCAATATACGCATGAAAATTCCTATTTCTAATCCCTCTGGGTGTGGTTTTATAGATATTGGTTCTTTCGGAAGAGAGTCTATTACTCTTTTATAGTTCACCTTTTCCCCATTTGGATTAATGTAGATTATATTTGCATGTGGATTAACTAATGCTGTTCTACGAATGTATTCATCCAGCCCTTTATTTCCACTTATGTATGCTCCTTCTATTTCTAATTCTATAGCTGTTCCGGAATCGTATGGAAAATCTTCATCTTGCTCTTCCAAAACTTCAGGTTCATTTTTAAGAATGTTTATTTGGACTTTAATCATCTTTGCCTTTTTCGCGCTTTTTATCTTTGATACTACTTTAGCAGGTTTCCCAGTTGTAAGCTGTGAATAAAGAACTGCGGAATGTATACCTATTCCCTGTTGTCCTCTACTTTGTTTCATTGATTGAAATTTGCTTCCATAAAGCATCCTTCCAAAGATATCTGGTATTTTTGATGGCAATATTCCAGGCCCGTTATCCATCACTTTTATTAGAAATATTGGAGAATTCTTTTTTAAACTAAGTTGCTTTCCGTTCATTATTACAAGGAGCTTGCCATTATTTTCTGAAATATCAAATTTTGAATCTTCAAATGAAAATGACACTTTTCCCGCGCGCATCTGTTTGGAATCTCTTTTTCCTTTATAAAGTAATGTGAATTCGCTCTTTTTAACTATCATTTGACCAATACTTTGTTTTTCATCTATTAACTGATAATTATCACTTAAAGCTTTTACATCAACAGTTATCTCGGGTAAAGTTACTTTTTCTTTGTTTTTTTCTTGCATATGGCCCATTTCTTCACATGCATCTAAGGAATTGTCTACAGCTTCCTTTACGCAGGTAAGAAGCGCCTTCTGCTTGTTATCAAACCCAAGTAAATGTCTGTTCTTCTCGAAGAATTCAGTAACACTTATTGCCCTCTGTCCCTTTGCAAGCTCCTCAGCGATTTCCATTTATATACACCTCTGCTTTTTTCTTATTTATCATTGAAAACACACTATCATGTTTCGCCCCATTTAAAATCATTTCTACCGCGGATTCTGCGATAGATAGATTTTCTATCTGTCCTATAATACTTATAGTTTTCCCATATACTTTTATATAACAAGAAGTTTCTCTCATAAGTCTTTTTTTAATTATCCCCCTAGTTCCTATAACCCTGCCTTTTAACTGTGCAGCCCGTTTATCTGAATTTGTATAATCTCTTAAACTTATAACCAATATATCATAATCATCATCTAAAAGCAATGTGGCTACACTAGCATCAAAACCCCTATTAAAAGCGATTATCGCATTCTTTACCAGCAAAACCTCAAGGGCACTGTTTCCGCTTATTTGTATTGTATTCCCATTAAAATCTATGGAAACACCGCGCATACCTATTTTTTCCAAAAGCTTTTTCTGTATTTTAAGTTCTCTAGCTTTCCTTGCATTCATCAATATTTCATCTTCCATTTAAAATTCCTTAGACATGTACCATTTATGCCTTTTATAACCGAATTTTCTATAATATTCTCTCACTCCTACACCTGATATAACATTTATCCTATTTATTGAATATTCATTCCTTGATATATTTTCTGCTTCTGCTAAAAGAAGTCTTCCAAAACCTTTATGCTGAAAGGTATTTTCACTATTGCTTCTTACACTTATATTAAGTTCTTCACCATAAACATGCAATTCTCTAACAAATGATTCATTCGAATTATCTGCTATTCTTAGGCGTAAAAATGCGATTAATGCATTGTTATTAACATCTTCAAAACTTAAGAATATCTCATCGCCTTTTGAAGCCCTGTAATCCTCTCTTTTAAGCTCTATTTTCATTGGTTTTTTAATCTTAACATGCCCTATCTCTCTGCTCCTTATATCATTTGCCTGTTTCCCTTCCTTCTTCAATTCTTCATCAACTAATTGTCTTATATTTGTAGTTTTTATTCCATTCTCTATAAAAGTTGAAGGTATATCCCTCTCTATCCGCATTATCCGCAGCCATTTTGGAGCTTTAATTTCTGCTTCTGCTATAAGCTTTACTACATCCTCGATTGGATAAGGCTTATAATTTCCCCTTTTCCACATCTCATACAAACCTGTTCCACGTATGACTAAAGTCGGATAAATCTTTATAGCATCCGGTTTGAAATCTTCATTATTGTATATCTGTGTTATTGTTTCCCTGTCTTTCTCGTAATCCGAAAACGGCAAATTTAACATGATGTGATGATCTACTTTGTAACTGTAATTCCTCAATCTTCTCGTCGAATCTACTACATCTTTTATTGTATGACCTCTGTTGGTTTTTAGCAAAATTTCGTCGTAAACACTTTGTACACCCATCTCAACCCTTGTTACTCCATAACTTAAAAGACGCTCTATATCTTCATTGCTGCATCTCTCTGGTTTAGTTTCAACAGCAAATGCTACACACCTCACTTTAGCATTTTCATTAAATCTTTGCTGTTTTTCTAGATCTCCATCTACCCTATCGCCATGAAATTCATTCATTGCTTTGTAAATGTTTGTAACATACTGCAATGTATAATCCTTCGGCAATGTTGTAAAAGTCCCACCTATTGCAATTATTTCTATTTTTTGGGGTTGATAGCCCATAAAGGTGTAGTGCTTTAATCTAGCTGTAACTTGTTTATAAGGGTCATAATTATTAATTAAGGCTCTTCTTGCCGCAGGCTCAAAACCAGTGTAGCTTTGTGGAGTGTTAAATTTTGTTCCTCCCGGACAGAAAATACATGTACCGTGTGGACAATCATAAGGTTTTGTCATCAAAGCCACTACATTTACTCCTGACAGTACTCTAACAGGCTTAGAAACAAATAACGGGGAATACTTTTCTCTTTCTTTTTCATTTAAGTAAAGCAATATCTCTCCATTCTTTGGGATATCATGCATTCCTATGCTGTGGCACACTTCTCTTTTTATTATTTGGATTTCCCTATTACCGTTTAAATCTGCATTTTCAAGTTTTTCTAAAAACAGCGGGATAAACTCTTTAAATTTATCCTGATTTTTATAGTAATCCATATGTCTATAAATTATAAAAGTATATATATAAACTATTATATATGAATAAAAAAGCTCAGATGATAACGATATTTTTCTCTTTCTTCTTAATACTTGCAGTTATAACAATAATAGGCATAGAATCAACAAATCTTAATACAAATGAAAATATCAATTCACTTATACAAGCTTATAACCTGCCTAAACTGCAGTATTATTTTTTCCTTAATGCGCTTTCAAAGGCAAATTCAATAACAATATCAAATAATACATATAATACAATATATTCAACCTTGCAAAATGTATACTTACGTGAATTACAAAATATCAATGTTTCCGCAGTATTATTAAATACCTCAAACGTTGTGGTGCAGCTTCCCAAGAAACCGGCAAACATAATAAGCTATATACCAGTAACTCTATTCAATCTGCAAACGCAGTCAACCCCCTCTCCTTTCCAGCAGATGATAAACGCAAGTTATACAGTATATGAGAACTATTCAAACGCAGAACTAAGCAATGTTGAGTTCTTTTATTTCAATGGAACGGTTATACCTTCCTGGCTGGAAAGTCATACAGGACAGTATGCTGTCTGGTGGATAAAGATAGGAAG
>CAZXLU010000045.1:0-9514 GCA_964641875.1 Candidatus Woesearchaeota archaeon
CGAAGAGTTAAAGAGATCCTCACTACTTTATTTTGCTATGCAGTGAAGTTATACAATAAAGTTATGACAAGTTTAATTTTTATATTGTCATTTGATCCGATACTGTGAAACTACTTGTAACTGGAAACCGCGGTTTTATCGGCTCTCATATTTATAGCTACTTTAATGGCAGTGATGTTGTTGGCTTTGATCTTAATGATGATTTACTGGATCAGAAATATGATGTAATTATTCACATGGCAGCTCGGGGGTTGATCAGGAAATCAATAGAAGCACCACTTCAGTATTTTGACGATGACCTGTCCTTAGTAATAAAGCTGCTGGAATTGGCAAGAAAATACGATAGTCTTTTTATCTTTCCAACCTCCGGCTCAACTGCGGAGCCAACAAACCCATATTCATTATCCAAGAAACATGCGGAGGAGTGGATAAGACTATACAATACACTCTATGGTTTAAAGTATTATATTCTTAGGTTTTTCAACATATATGGTGAAGGAGCAAGAAAGGGTGCTGTATATCTATTCACAAAAGCAGCATTATTTGGTGAAAAAGCAGTAGTTTATGGTGACGGTACCCATGTCAGAGACTTTCTTTATGTTGCCGACATTCCAAGGACGATTGATGATATGATCAAAAATAATTTCCCCAGCGGTGAATACGAAGTTGGATCAGGCATAGGTACATCTATAAATGAACTGATCTCAAAAGTGGAAATAGTGGTCAATAAGAAAATCGACAGAAAGTATGAGGATTATGTTCTTAAAGAGGCGGAAAGACTGGTAGCTAGAAATACAATAGTAAGAAATCCCACATCTCTTGAGGCTGGAATCGCGAAAGTGGCAGAATTCATAAAAAGAGATATCGATTAACTAGTGTAATGGAATGCTTAAGAGACCCGAATGTGGAAAATTAACATCCATCCATTGTTATTGTGGGTTCACCGACAAGAAGGTGATGATCCAACATATACAGGAATATACGCTCAAAGCCTTAACATCGAAATTTTTAGGGAATAGAATTATCTGACCACATAATTCTTCCATATTTTCAGCTATTTCTTGGCACAAAGATTTATTGGTATATATCCCTCATAGCAACTATTGAAAGAATAGGTAAAGAGAATTGCTGAAGATGAGAGAAGGAATGGAAACATTCCGCTGGGGGCAAACTTCTCAACGGAAATTATTACCATTTCTTATTGGAGGTATATACAATTTCTGCTTTTCGTTAAGATTAGAATTGCACGTGGATACCCCTCCACGATAATACTGAAAGCAATGGAAATGAACGGTTCCGGGAAGCTCATAAGCATAGATGCGCAAGATCATTTCTGAATATTAGGAAAAAATAACAATAATTGAGCGCATAGTCTCGAAATAAGTGAGGAAGAGGTTGTTCGTACAGCCTAGAGTGTTCGGTGAAATCCTCTCCACGATAAATGGTGGTTATAATATCTATTATCATGATTCTTCTCGTACAGAGGGGTGTCCGAGTAAAATTAAAAACCAGAAACAAATATTACTATTCTGAGGATTCAAGTTAGTGCTCATCAGTGTTGTGATCACGGCATATAACAGAAAAGAATATCTTTTAAGTGCCATAGAATCCGTATTGAACCAGACGTTAAGCAGGGAAAATTACGAAGTAATGGTGATAAAGAACTTTCTGGATGCCGATGTTGATACATATTGCAAGGAAAATTCAGTCCGGGTATTCAATACAGGAAATGTTGTTCAGGGTGAGTACATCTACTTAGGTATAACAGAATCAAAAGGTGAAATAATCGCTTTTTTGGATGATGATGATCTATATGAAGTGAATAAATTGTCATCTGTGTACGAGGCGTTTTCCGGATACACAGGGCTCATCTATTACAGAAATGATCTGTATATTCTCGATACACGAGGAAGTGATGTAACACAGTTGAAAGGTGAAAAAAAAGGTGGAATAGAAATTTTAGACAACAAAAATGTTCTGATAAAAGGAATCAGGACATTCAGGTGGAATATGAGCTGTATTGCAGTCAGGAAGCAAATATATCTTAAATTTCTCGATTATGTCAGAACAATAAACGCGGCACCTGATCTTTCGACATTTTACATGGCATTTGAAACTGGGGGACAGTTTGCCTGGGATCATCGAAGACTTACTGTATACAGACTGAATGAAAAATCCATGACAAATATCAAGGGAGAGCATAATGACGCACTTAGAGAATTCAACAGTCTTCTCCAATTGCGGAAATACCTAATAAAGAAAGAGGCCAAGATGGATTATGAAAAAACCATGTGTAAGATCAGGGCAATCTCGATCTGGGACGGAGCTTATGCTTCCAGACGTGAAATATTGAGCCTTCCAGTTAAGTTCATTCGATCCAGAATAAGAACAAGATATGATTTTTCCATTCTTGTCTTCGTTATTTTTATAGCTATGATAATGAACGTCTTTGGAATTGGTCATTTAAGAACCATACGGATAGCAGTCAATAAACTCTGGCATTATGAGAATAAGTATTCATGATTGGTTATTTAAAGTGGAAACAATATTTATCTTAATAACATCCGGTATTATTGGAACCTGAACTCACCGTACTAATTGCATCGCATAAAAGGGAGGACATGCTTGCTCAGGCTTTAGATTCATTGGAATTGCAAACAATCGATCATGAAAAATTTGAAGTCGTGATTGTTAAAGATTACGATATCCCTGGAGGATTACTAGAAGGCAGGTCTTTTTTGATACGTGTTTTTGACTCGGATATTCCGGATTTTTGGAAAAAGCACCTAGTTGGCGTTTCAAATGCTTCTGGGAAATATATATGCTTTCTTGACGACGATGACCTGTTTTCAAGGTTCAAACTTGAGAGAATCAGTGATCTCACAAAAATTGATAATGCAGATTTTATTGTTAATTCCAAGGTTTTTTTCAATGATGGTGATGTAGTTAATGATATTCAGTCTGTAAACAAGGACTTTCAACAGTTTTACGATCTAGGTACCAAGGTACCAAAGGACCTTTTTAAAAAGATCCCCTGGTATAATTGCAGTAGCATGACGATCAGTTCAGATATGGCAAAAAAACATGTTCATTTTATAGAGAACATAACCAAAGATATTGATACTTTCTGGTTTCTGGTAGGTCTGGAAAATGCAAGATCGATTGTGTATGACCAAAATGGACTTACCTTTTATAGAAGGCACCAGGGAGGAGTGAGCAGAAGTAATGATGTCCATAAATTATGCAATTATGCTGTAAGTGCCATTGCGAACTTATCCACTATGAACAGCATTTTTTCCTCAAAGACTGCAAAAAAATTGATACAGTATAACACAAGTGAGTGGAAAGCTAAGGCAGTTTTGCTTGGTTGCATCAAATCCGGGAAACAAAAATTTCTCTCCATATTTTCTCTTCTACAATTTATTAACACATTTTCAAGGAAATGGATAACTGTACTGCTTGCTCTTCTGTTGATATCATTTATAAGTACAAGAATAGCTCAGGATGTGTATCCAAGATTCTATAAATAGAATCGCATACCTTAACGAAGAACATCATGGCAATTTCGTTATTTCTCACAGATAAGCTTGTAGATGTCAAGCATTTGTTTGGCAACCCTGGATGAACTGAATCTTTCTGCATAATCTATAAGAGCATCCGTGCTTTGGTTTCTGGTTGCAGCTTTAACCACAATCTCACTGTCTAACTCTTCTGGTGCAACGAAATTTGCTACAGGAGCAAAAAGCTCCTTGTATACCGGTATGGGATTCAATAAAACTGGAACGCCGCAGGAAAGTGCTTCTGCCACAATCAGACCGAACCCCTCATACTCAGACATGCTCATCAAAATATCTGAGTTCGAAAGGTAATTCAGAAGCTCTTCGTTTGATTTAGGCCCCAGGATGTGAACGTTGTTGAACCTTTTAGATAAAACCATGATGTCTTCATACTGAGAGGTCCAGCCTCTTGGACTGCCAATATGGTAAAATTCAATGTTACTATTTCCACCTATTTTACTGATTACAGCCTTTATGTTTTTTCTTGGATTGAAATCACTTATGGACAGTGCATGAATTTTTCCATCATTCGGGTAAGGATTATTTGGTGTTTTTTTAAAAAAATCTGTTCTTATGGGCGCAGGAACAACATGAATCTTATTCCCCGGCATGTGGAATAGATCAATTATCTTCTGTTTGGTGAACTTTGTCGTTACCACAATGTCATTAACTGTCAACGCTTTCCTGATAGAGATATAATGTCCAATGTTTTTCCTATCAAGAATTGATGGTTTTTTGCCTGATTGCAAAAACGGAATAACATCATGTATTGTCACAACATTTGTGCCTTTGACGACAGCGCTCGGGCTAACGGAGTGAATGATGTTGCCATTAACTCTGACAAACTTCCCATGAATCATTTGGGAAATCACACCAAATCTTGGTTTCCCTAAAATTGAAAATTCCAGTTTGTGCAGGTAATGAATAGATATATCCGATTCCAATTGGCTGAGACCATAAACAAGGTTATCCAGATATGTTTTTGTACCGGTTGAATACGTAAGTGCAGGTGCAACAAATGAAATTTTCACCGTTAGGCGAGATTCTGGCTATATTTAGGTATTTCTAGAAAATCCTCTTTAAACTGGTAATTTAATCAGTTAAAATTTTCGTATTCATATCATCTCCTTCTTATCACGAATACAACAGCAGCAATAACCGCAACTGCAACTACGGCACCGATTATACCATAAATCTCAGCGCTTGAGATCGTAGAAGGCTTTGAAATAGGTTTTAGGCTTATTATGAGATTCTTTGAACTTCCTGGACTGAGGGAGAAGTTGTAATAATACGATTTGTAACCTGTACTTGATGCCACAAAATAATACGTTCCGCTTGGAACGGAAAAGTTGAACGATCCTGTAGATGGCAAAGAGATGGTTTTGCCGTTTATCATGACCGTTGCGTTTACTGGAGATACCTTTCCTGTTATGTATGCCCAGTGGTAATAATCCACCATTTCCGTTACATTCTTGCCATTGATTACGACAGAGAAGTATCCTGTTGTGGTGTAATAATAGCTCAGATTTGTGACTGTGAATGTGTATGTGCCATTTGTAAGGCTGAATGTTATGCTTGCAGGCGAAAGCTTAGTCCCATGAACTCCTGAACCATTGACGTACCATGCAACTCCGGACGGAAGACCTGATTCTGTGAAGGTTACTTCGTAAACAACCTTGCTGAATGTAACCGATTCAGATACAGATGCACCGTTTACAGTTAAGGTTCCTGAAGATGTGGATGGTTCGTATATTTTATTCGATGTTGCTATGGTGTAAAAGTAAGAACCATTCACCAAGGAGAAAGAATATGATGATCCCGTGATAGAACCTGACTTCATGCTGTTTGACAGGTTAACATACCATGTCGATCCTGATTGGAGACCTGATTCTGTGAACGTGACTTCATATGTGACAGCAGAAAAAGCGATTGGAATTGAGAATGATACACCATTTACTGTAAAGGAACTGGATGATGGTGAAGCGCTGTATATTTTATCAGAAGAAGTTATGGTATAAGAATATGAACCGTTTGCAAGCTGGAATGTGTGCGATGTTCCACTTATTGGTCCTGAATCCATGCCGTTGCTGAGGTTGGCATACCATGCTGTTCCTGGCGGAAGACCGGTCTCGTCTATGGTAAATTCATAGAACGTTCCCAGCTCGGTTAAGTTAAGGTTGAGCAATGGTTCAGTTTCGTTACCGTAATTTACCAGAGACCAGAGCAGTACTGATGATCCGGAGGAAGAGACCCCGAAATTGTATACAGAACCTTCGTATTCGCTAAAATAGAGAATGATTCTACTTTCAGTGATATTGTATATAGACACGTATCCAGATGATGAAAAAGCGGCAAAAAGAGACCCATGGTAATAAAAGAAAGATGCTTTAAGAGATGTAATGTTGATTGTTAAATTCGTTATGATTGAGCCGTCTGAAAAATTCATAACCAGTATGCGATCCTGACTGTCTGAACGAAACAGTAGATATTCATAATTTGCATTTCCGGAAACGTATCCGTTTGAGACTAGGACAAAACCAGGTTCACTTGGAGAAAGAACTTCATTAGAACTGATAGATACCACAGCGATAGATCCGTTGATATAGGAAAGACCTAAACTGTTACCCTGCTTGCTGAATGTATCGATCTCAGAGACGTTGCTTACATTAAAGCTGTTCACCTCATGAATGCCCAAAAGGGAATATATGGTGATATTCTGCTGTGTGGAAAAAATGGAGTGCTGGGTCAGAACAGCTGCATAAACATCCCCCCCAAATACACTGGCCCTATAGGATTCCGTAATAGATCCTGAGGAAATATTGAAAACAGAAGACCATTTTCCAGTTTGGGTATTGTAATACGCTCCTTGAAGCATTATGTTGTTGATATTCGTTACAGATTTTGCATTTAACTCATTTTCAGGGACAAATGACCAGAGAACCAGTAAGCTTCCGTTACTCAGAATTACGGCATAAGGATGCAGGGTTATTCCATTTGGAACAAATGGCATCTTAATGGAAGTCATGGCCCTGCTACTGTCATCGAATTTGTATCCCCGTATACAAAGACTATCATTGACAGGTTTTGATACATTGTCAGAGGAGTAGAATGCGTATGTCATATTGCCGTATGTTACTGATGATATAGTTGTCTGAGGGTATATATCGTGTATTGCAGTACCATTAATGCTGTAATTTTGCCATGTAAAGGAATCGTAACCTGTTACATTGAAATAACGGTTCATATAGGAAAGGTTACCGGAAGGATCCACTCCGGATCCAGATACATTTCCCCATGAGTAAAGTGTGCTTGGGCCTATGGAGTATATAGTACCTGACCAAAATAGAACGTTATAATTGATGAATAGCTCGCCTGAAATATCCCCACCCTTGTTGAATGGCTTAGTATTCTGAAGGTAGATGGTAAAGTCAATTGTCCCTCCACCACTGACTGATGCGACTCCTACACCTAAATTGAGTTTTACTGTCAGCGGAACAGATATTGAGGAAATTATCTTCTGTATGGCTATATCCAAATTTGGTAGTATATCTCTAGATGCGTTTGATGATGGAATGAAGAATATGTCAAGTGCGAACGATGGGGAGACTGCAATTGTTGCTGATAATCCTAAAGAAATATTGTATCCACCTATATCAAACGTATCACCGAGTATCGGTATATTAACAGAAGCTGTGCCGAAAACCTTCACGTCCAGAGCAGCTGAAACCCAATCTATTGTAAGATTTTTATTTATTTCTATATTCCCAACTATCTTGATTGTTCCACCGATCGAAACACTGGCAGGACCGAGCCCCAGTGTCGGAGTCTCTTCTGTGAAACTTCCGAAAAGAGATATATTTCCAGAGGAATTAAACAGCACGCCAAGAGATATGGATGGGATGAATGAGAAGCTTCCAGACCATAAATCAGGAATGCTGATATTCTGTGAGAATAGTTTTTCAAAATTAATATTAATGATGTCAGAAATGTCATAAGTGTTGTTCCATTCCTCAGTGTTGGTCGTGGCCATTGAAACCAAACCTGACGATATCATTTCTGAGAGCCAGTTTGGAACTTTTATGATTTGTAACGTATAGTTTTTGGAAACCGTTTCATTGTTAGAATAATTCGCTATTATTCTAATCCTGCTGGAATTTCCAAAGTTTCCGGTATTCACGGTTGCGTTCCAGTACTTGTTCTCTTTCACAAAACTAAAACTATTGTTACCTTCACAGCCTGAAACGGAGACTGGAGCGCTGCCGTTCAGGAAGGCATACACACCTATAACATCTTTAAATGAAACGTTTGAAAGGAAGAACGATCCGTACTGGGACTGTATGTCGAATACACTAATCCCTCTGAATGTAATATTCATGGAAACATATGAGCCATCCACACTTATTATACCACTCTCGGGGTAGGGATAATAATCCATAGTATCCCCAATGGCATAGTTATAGCTGCCATTTGGTTCTGAGAAGTCTATTATGTTTGTGCTAGAGTGATACGATTCCCCATTTGTGAGATTCACAAACCATGTTGTTCCTGATGGCAATCCGGATTCTGTAAATGATATACCGTAAGAATTGCAGATTATGTTCGGGGAAATTACAAAGCCAAGTAACTCTATGGAACCGTCTGTGCTGCTTACTACAGAGTTAACTGAATAATTGCCTGATGAGTTAAGGTAAAAATAATTAACACCTATACTGCTCCACACTCCCTGGTCAATCTGAATGGAAGTACCATTAAGTCCGCTGGTGGCGATCCCATTAACATTAACACCGAAATTCTGGCAAAAACCGTTAGCAACCTGAGTGTATCCTAATGTAAATATAACCAAAACATCATTACTAACCGGAACAGAAACATTGAAAGACAGGTTGTAATTGGTTTGGTTTGACTCCGAGTCAGAATTGTATGACAATACTCCTAATGATGAAAAATTACCAGAGTTACTAGAGCATATTGTAACAGATTCAATAGAGGTTGCATCAGAATTACTTGAACTTTTGGCAGCAAAGGTGTCGGTACCGCTTGTGTTTTCCAGGTCACCTACTGCAATATGGCTTGAATTTGAAAACTGATTAGTGAATCCGTATGTATTTTCAATAGGTTGAGAAGAAATAGCTGAGATAATAGTTAATTGACCCGTGTCACTTTCAATTGTAGCATTTCCTGTACCAGTTGATGCACACTTTGTTGAAAGATAAAATTTGCAAAAGCTACCGTTAATTACTTGATCATAGTTACTGGTAGCTAAAGACTTAGGATTCCCACTCCTTGGGTTTCCGGATTCTGGAAAATGTACATTGTAATCTGAAACCGCGGAAAAGGAAACGACTACAAACAGGAATGCAACAAATATCGCATATGTTCTAACTTTTCGAATTTTCACATTAATTTAACATTTATATCTATATTAAAATTACGGTATATTAATCAAAGTTTTACGTAATGTCCTTACTTTTCGCATATGCTTTATTACTGTAGTGGATTTTAAAAACCCTATCTCCATAATTTTTCGGAGGATTTCTAAAAACGCCGCATTCTGAACAAGCCCTGTAAGCACAATATTTATTCATGGAATAGCCATGTTACTGCATGAGTAGCCTTCTTGATGAAGCGCTGAAGGAAAAATTCAGGACAGATGCAATTAATGTACTGTTTCTCACAGTTCTGGACAATTCACGAAAAGAATTATGATACAGTTCCTGCCGTTTCACCTCCCTGTCGTTCATTCATATTTCTTTCTCTCCTTAATATTCTTGCCTTCTCAATCTTTGATTCCCTTATCCTGAGGAGTTCCTCAGGATTTCCCCTGTAGTACTGTATTGGTGTTAGATAGTTGAGAGAAGAATGCCTTCTCTTGTTGTTGTAATACTCTACGATTTTGAATAGTTCATGCCTGGCCTGCTCATAATCTGTCAGTATTACCGTTACCAAAGATTCCCTCA
>CAZXLU010000046.1:0-2106 GCA_964641875.1 Candidatus Woesearchaeota archaeon
ATAGCCCCCGATGTTGAAGATGTCCGGTTATACATTCCGATTTGAATACCATTATAATTCTCACCAATAAATCCACCAACATTGTCAACACCACCCCAAAAACTCACAAATCCTATATCATCACCTAATACTCTACCAGCAGAATATGGGAATAAACCTATTTGTGCAGAAGTTAAACCACTACCCGAAACCAACAATCTTCCGCTTCCATCGTCAAGGATGTTGTTTGCTGTTTTAATTTCTGCTGTAAATGGATTTGTAGAAAATGCTTCGCCAATAAACGCACCAGTTGATGAATTATAATAAGGAATATGCACACCATTACCATTTGCTGCTAAAATATCCGCCAATACACCACCATTTGTCAAAGATAACCATCCAGTTAACGCAATAGTATCAGACGTAATATTATTACCACCTGCTTTAGCAACCGATAAAGAACCTTCATCACCAAACGTACCGCTTGTATTGAACCACAGAGCAAGTCCATTTTCTGTAAATATATCAGGCCCGATAAATCCAGATACAACTATTGCATTTGTTGAAGTGAAATTATGTGTACCAGTCCAGATATAATTCGCACCCTCATTAACACTTACTTGATAAGAAGAATAATCAATATTAATATTTGTTGACGGTTGCCAAACTTCTATAACCTGTGTCATTTAAAACAAACTCCAAAACCAATTTCCTATATACGTTTGTGTTTCTAGAATTAAAACAGATAATAACATAATTGCCATTAATAAACCCAATTTCCAATTATTAAATAAAATTGAAGACCATATCGAAACGGAACCAATCATAACCAATTCCGGAAAAAACGCATAGCTAACATTATGTGAACCAAGTTTCCAGTTAATTTCATTTGCTATTGAATCATAATGAATAGCAATAAATGCCGAAACTGCAATAACCGGAATTGTTATTATTGTTGCTATATCTGCTTTATTCATTTTTGCATCACGCCTGATAATTTACGCTTATTGTATCTCCTGCTGTTGCACCATTAAAATACCAGGTGCTTAAATCTGTAGTTTCCGTTAATATTGCATCCCAAATAAACATAGAATTTGGAAATAATAACGTTGCTTGAACAGTTGAATTTCCAATTTCTATATTTTCGCTTGATGTATTTCTCAATTGAAAATGTTGAACTGGTGTTGATGTCGTAGTAAACTGTTGGGCCGTATTTGCTGTTGCTAATGTTGCTGTTAATCCATTGTTTGTGTTTCCAGTTGTCTTAATTGCACCAGCAGCAATCTCAGTTATACTATTTAGTGTTCCAACATCTACCGTTTGTCCAGCGGCTAAAGTTATATCTGAAATGGTTCCGGTTATATTTCCTATATCTATACTTGTACCTGCTGTTAATCCTATTGTTTGGCCCGATGCTAAAGTTATATCAGGCAAAGATGTTATATTGTTTATTGTATCAACGGTTCCAATATCTAATGTGGTTCCAGCGGACTGAATGTTAATTGATGAATTTTGAAATGTTAAAGTTGTTTTAGGATTGTCAACATATACAAGTATTAAATCAACTGCACCTTCATTATAAATTCTGTTATATTCTGCATTTGTTGTATGCAAAACTGAATATGGAGGTATAGTTTCGTTATACGTTGAATTGCCATTACCCAAAATTAATATTTGACATTCAGTTGCGTTGTTATTCCTTATATATCCAGAAAAACAGGATAAAGGAACTTCATAATAATCATTTGGTGAAAGTGTTTGTGATTGGATGCCCAAATTAAAACACCTCACCGTTTATAAATTTCTGCTGTTTTACCTGCGGCCAAGTCTTTGGACATTATGGTTTTGACAAAGAGCAATTCCAGGTTGTCATTTGTTGTTAGACATTGAAATGCGGATAATTGAAGATTTTTTATTGTCAAAACTTCATTTGCGGCCATTGTAATTTTAACAAACTGTTGGTCGAAAAACTGTGATATGAGTTTAACAACATATCCACCACCGGATAAATTTGAAATTGAACCTGTAAACAAACAGACTGTATCAGGATTCAATGTTTCCGGTGCATAGAAATGAACTTCAGTATCGTTTACAGTTTCGTAAACAATGCCCGACTGATAGTAAACC
>CAZXLU010000046.1:2206-3871 GCA_964641875.1 Candidatus Woesearchaeota archaeon
CCCAGGTCTTTATATGTTGTCTGTGCAGATGATACGAATTTAGTGCCAATATCTTTAGCACCAGTTGCAACATATGAAGCACCGTTCTTAATGTCTGTTCCTGCTGTTTGTAAATCCTTTACAGTTGTATTGACTGAAGACTGTACTTTGTTTGAAACTGCAACAGTTGCATTAACTTCAGCTTTTATAACTGGATTTTTTGATACATCTTTAACAGCTGTTTGCGTAGATGATACAATTTTATTTTTAACTGCACCAAGTGCTGAAATTATCGGATTTGTTGATTGTTTGGGTGGTGATGAAGCCCAACTTGGAGGTTTTTGATATACAACTTTATTATATTCACTTGCAGGTGGAGAATATGTTTGACCGGATTTTGTTAGGAATGCCATTTGTTTTTTACCTTAATATGATTAATGCGACTATTGATAATATACCAATCACTAAGTATATCCAATATTTCTGAAGTGTATTTTTAAACCATTCCAGAAAATCGCCTATTTTAGCTATTGCTAATGCACCGCTTGAAACGTTTTGGCAAATCCCCATTTAAAGGCCACCAAGTTAAAGATATTAAATAGAAATTAATCTATTTAATAAATTTAATCCTGTGGGATTGGAACGTTTTTCTTCCAACCAGCAGGTACTCTAATATATGAAACAATCATATCCAGGGTGACTGCGGCAGTTGTTGCAGTTTTATTGACAAAGAACAATGTGAGCTTGTCAAGTGGGCCAAGTGTTATCAGCTTATTCTGGAATTTAGCTGTGTGGTACTGTGTAGGAACCGTCTGGTTTATTGGTCCGAAATATGTTGCCTGGTCAACCCCATTAATTTTAGCCCTTACATATCCATCTGTTGAAAGTGCAGATGCTGCAATAACTTTATATACAATATATCCTTCACTAACAGGTGGCTGTAAATATGATTCTGTAATAGAAGGCTGTGTAGGGTCAGGCACAAACGTTATAGCTGTTGATATTCCAGCCGCAACTACGCCCAGGGATGCTGAAACGTCAATATCTGCACCAGCCGGTGCGGTCAGGTTTGTTGAATTTCCACTCATTTTATTTTATCTCCTTTATTTATTTATTATTTTTTAATTTAGAGACTTGGAAAATGCTGTTTTACCAAATCCACAATTAGCACACCGACAAATACGGCAACAAGTGTTAGAACAAAATCTTTTATTTCTTCAGACATAGGTTTTTAACCTCAATTTATATGGATATATAGATTTAAAAATTAATAAGGAATAGAACCACAAAGAACTGTAATATTAAACCGGAGGAAAATTTAATATCATGTCCACATCATTGTGACACTGTCTTTATGGTTTTACCCATTCCTTAATTCTCTAATTCCTCTAAAGTATAATAATATTTTGGTTCATTCTTCAATTCGGATGAACTTTTTTATTCCATTCTCTTATATCTTGCATACATCGCTGATGTTCTTTCGATTCAAGATGTTTTATCCTGTTTTCTTTTTCTATTGCTACTGCACCCTGTCTTTCAAATGTGTATTTAGACTTCCAATATTTGGGTTTACGTGTTTTAGTCATAATTCTCTAATTCCTCTAAAGTATAATAATCTTTGTATTGATTCGGATAACCTCTTGATGAAATTTTAACCGATTCGTTTATTTCTTTTATTTTCTGCCT
>CAZXLU010000046.1:3971-6057 GCA_964641875.1 Candidatus Woesearchaeota archaeon
GATAACCTCTTGATGAAATTTTAACCGATTCGTTTATTTCTTTTATTTTCTGCCTGTCTTTTTGTTTCTTTGATGTTCTGGATTCTTCAAGCCTTTTTTTATGTATTTCCCTGAAATCTTCATCATTCTTGTATTTATTTCTGAACCATTTTCTCTTTTGTATTTTTCTTCTTTCCTTTATTTCAGATTCAGTATAAATTTTTTTACGTGCCATATTTAATTATCTCTTACTATTGCTTTTTTCTTTTTATCAAATTTATATGTACCCAAAATTTCTGAATTGTGCAAATCAATGATAAAGAAATTATGCTTTCCAAGTTTAAGAATATCTTTTTTCAATGCCAATCCAGTTATATTCTGTAAATATTCTACATCATCCTCATTTAGAATCTTGAATAAAAACAGATAATGGGAATTGGATAAAATTTGTTTATTTAATCTTCCAACCTGTCGCACTGAAAACATACCACCATGATTATAATTTCTCCCCTGTTGAAAATACAAAGAAGTTTCAGTCATTAATTTTCTTGTTGTAGTGTACTGGTCTATTTCGTCAACAACTAAAAATAATTCTTTTTTATCATTGTCATTCATTTTAGTTATTATTTTTTCAAGTCCTTCTTCATCCTGGATTTTAAAACAAATTTTATTATCTCTTGGATTCTTACATTTAACCTGACCAACAAATCTTATGTTTTTCTTATCACTGAATCTTGATACAGGGTCTATCACAACTGAATCAAAGGCCAACGCATCTATCAGAAATTCCATTAATGTACTTTTACCCGCTCCTGAATAACCAATTATACATATTTTATCTGATGAATTAAACTTCATTTTTTATTTTCCTCAACTGGCGAATTACCCATTTGCATATTTTTCCTTTCTTTCCGTTTTTGTGAAATTTCAGACAATACACGCATTGTATAACCAACTGCAAACAGTATTAAAGGCAAATACGGCAAAACAGCAACAAGTTTTAATATTTCGTCTCCAAGTGGGATAAGTGCTTTTTCTAATTCCTTACAATCGCTATCAGTTAGTGCAACACTGTTATAACCTGTTTTTTCTGCATAAAGGTTAGTAATTCCCTTAAATGCACCAACCAAAGCGTGTGTAAGATTTGTTGCATTTTGCTTAGTTTCCTGTGTTATTTCCGGTTCCTGGTTTAAATCAACATCCTTAAACAAATCGTCAATTTTATTTTGTTCTGTTTCATCTAATGGCATATGATATTATCCTCACATTCCTTAGAATTAGCTCTATAAACTATTATTGCATCTTCTTCACAACCATAAACACCACATATATATTCGTATCTATCATCTATTTTTTCAAAATTGGAAAAATTAATTTTGTGTTTTTTAATAAATTCTTCTAAATGGTTTGAACAAAAAGTAATATAGAACTGCATTAATTGCCACTTTCCTTTAGATTTTCAAGATGTTTTTTAATTACATAATCTATTTTGCTTTCATCCACAAGTCTTATTCCTTTCAGTTTTTCCAGTATTTCTTTTGTTATAAACGGATAATCATTAAGGTTTATTTTATCCAGGACTTCATTTATTTGCTCTTTAATTGGAATTGATGCGTAAATATACATAGTATCGTTATATTCTGTATTGATAAATTCCCTTATCTTTGGCTCTATTTCCTTAAATCCATCTGGACCTAAAATCTGCATGGCAATTTCAGTTATTATCTTTTTTTCCTTTGGTGTAAGCAATTGAGCCCCTATTGTCAAATATCCTGAAACATCTTTCATATCTACCATTTTTATCATTCCGCTGATGGTTTCCATCCACCAAATGACCCTGTATCATTATCATTTGAATCTTTCATTATCATAGGTACAAATATTGCAAGAACAGCAACCATCCCAACAATGAAAATACCTATATAAAGCATTGAATTATCTTTTTTTGATTTTGTTGGTTCTTCTTTATCTGTATCCTCTCTTGCTTCTTTGTGTTCTTTGTTATTTTCTTTAGATTCCTTTTTAACTGAAACATTAGTTTTTGATTTAGATTTAAAATTGTGTGATTTTCCAGAATCAGAACGTTTTTTTCGTTCTTTATTTTTTG
>CAZXLU010000046.1:6157-7610 GCA_964641875.1 Candidatus Woesearchaeota archaeon
GTCTGCAATGTATATTTTCATTAGAAAAACCCCATCTTTTTGTGTAATAGCTTAATATCTTTGATAACTCTAACTTCATTTTCCTTAAAATTGTCCAGGAAAAAATAAACATCTTCACCAGCATTCATATCATTATGAAAAACATAATCAACTGGAATACGGCCATAATAAAAACCCAAACCTGCGGCTTTTGTATAATTTGGCAATTCCTCACCCTGTTTTATCTGTTTTAGATATTTATCTTTGTCCTCTTTTAATATTGAAGTATCTCCACTTGGAAAATTATAAGGTATCACAAAATTTTTATTTTCTGCATCTGCATCTATGATATGATTAAACAATCTTTGTCCATATTGCGAATCAAGATAAATACCTGAATCAAGAAGAAATCCTCTTATATTTTTTGTATCTATTTTATTTTTCTCAAACATCTTTTTTGTATTTTCAAACAACCATGTTCTTGTAAGTGATATGCCTTTATATCCCATTGAAGACATAAATACCGGTTCACGGCCAAGTGCTTTAATTACATTGTCTATAACAACGATAGTACTTATATCAGCAGAACCATCCCAGGTGGGAATTAAAACCGGACAAATCGGTTTATTTGATTTATTGGATTTATTTTGAGTTTTATTTGATTTATTTTCAGATTTAACAGATTTAACAGATTTAACCATTAATTTACCTTCAATTTAAATGTGTATATAGATTTTAATTAGATTTAATTTCCAATTTATCTATTATTTCTTTTTGCATATCCGGATTTATTTCTGATTTATCAAGATTTAAAGAATTTATTAAATCTTTTAATTCCTTTATTTTCATTTTATAAAGATTTAAATCAATACTTTCATATTTTAATAAATAGGATAAAGCATTTATAAACCATAACCCATCTATTTTTCGTCTTTCCAAATGCCCTAAACTTCTATTGCAATCGTCGCATAATAAACCACGTAATTTATTATTTCTGTGGTTATGGTCTAATGCAAAATCTTTTTTAAATTTATTTCTTGGCCTTTCGCAAATTGCACATAAACCATTTTGCATATTAAATTTATTTTCATAATAATTTATTGGTAAGTTGATATTATATTTATATTTAAAATTGTAAATCCGTTTTTTATTTTTATCTGAATATGGCATTTATTCTCCTTCCAATTCTTCAAGTGTGTAATAATCCTTCCACCGCATAGGATTAAAATACCCACCATCCATTTTTTTAACGCGTTCTGTAATTTCCCTTATTTTCATTTTATCCCTATGCCTTTGCACTCTTATTCTTGTTTTTTCCCTTTCATCAATGAGATTCTTATTTCTATATTCTTTATTGTATCTAACCTGTTTCTGCATCCTGGTTTTTCCCTTTAATTCTGGATATTTAATTTTTCCTGTCATTTACTTTATCCATCTCCTATTTTTTCTTTCCCTGAATATCATCTTATCCAGT
>CAZXLU010000046.1:7710-9495 GCA_964641875.1 Candidatus Woesearchaeota archaeon
TTTATCCATCTCCTATTTTTTCTTTCCCTGAATATCATCTTATCCAGTTTTTCATTATCATATGGCTTTAAATATGGTTTATCTGAAACTATAATGGGTAATCCTGTTATACTGTTTGCATTTAAAAAATCAAACTGCAATTCTTTCATGGGATAATCCATCCTATACATATTTGCTTTAAGATTAATTGATTTATCTTCAAGTTGAAAATCTCCAATCTCCTTAACCTTATCCTGAACAATCGCTTCAAGAATTTTTCTGATTTTTAACCGTTTTATCTGTATTTCGCTTTTTCCCTTTAAATCTTCTATCTTTAAACTTGGAAATCCACGCTTTTTTAAATGCTTATTTATTATGTATAATCCGTTCATATAGAAAATGCCTGATACATTCTTAAATTCGTCTTCATACTTAAAATCTCCTAATTTATTTGATACAGTTATTCTTTGCCCTTTATCCTTAAAGACTATTGCATCTGTCATAATGGCAATTACATTGCTAAAACCTATTTCTTCAACTGCTTTATAAATTTTTATTCTTGTTAATGCAGTTATATAAGATGCATAAACAAAATTTGACCAATAAGTGAAATTATTTCTTGATTCAGCCATACATCCATATGACGCATTCATTATAGTTTTAAGGTTCCATTGTTTCATTTGTTTGTCTAATGACTTATCTTTTTTTATTTTGCTTCTTTCGCTGTAAATCTGTTCATAATCTGGAAACGCTAAAATCTTATCTGTTGTAATTTCGTATCCATCCATAAACTGTATATCTATTTTGTTTTTCCAGTAATCATATTCGATTTTAGTCATAAATGTTTCAATTTTATTAAAAGAAATCGGATAAATTAAGGAATTTTTAAAACGATATGGAATTAAACCGTTATATTTTAGTTTAACACGATAAAAGCCATAATCACATTTTCCAGGATAAAACACTTTTTTTAATTTTGCGTTGCGTATAGAGTATAATTTTCTAATTGCATCAGGATATGCTGAATTAATATCAATTTCTGATATATTATCATTATGACCCAATTTAAACGTTGAAAAAATACCACCATAATAAGTCTGAAAAATATAATTGAAACTATCTTTGTTTCCATTTATCATTTTCCAGAATTGCCATTTTTCATCTTTATGCTTCAGGTCTAAATATGATTTGGCTATACTGGCTGAAGAATACCATCTTTTGGGTATAACACCAAATGTTTCATAAATGGATTGTATTTTCTTTATTGCTAACTGTTTTGTTAAGTTTGCATCCTGGATGCCATACTTAATTATATTTTCCCTGTTCTTGATATAATATCCTTCTTCACTTCCAATCTTGGCCCTGTCAATTTCCAATTCTTCATTATTCTTGCCTATTCCCAAAACTTCTTTAGCTACCGTATCAAGTGTTTTAAATGAACCGTCATTATAAAATTGTGAAATATCAAAAAAATCTTTTGTCTTTTTTCCTATTGTTATATGAAATCCCTTATTACCAACAAATGATAATTCATAATCTCCATATTCAAACGTGCGAAATTTTCTCAATTCATCCCATTCTTTTTTATCTTTTTGTAATAAATAAGGCTTGAGGATTATAGAGAAATCGAAACCTATATTAAAAAAGAAATTAAGCTGTTTACCATTGTACCAAAGAAAATCAAGGATTTCTCCAAATGACTTTGGTTCAGTGTAATCTGTTGAGGATGTGATTAACAAAATATCCCCTCTATATGATTCTGTATCAAATCCTTCAATTGTTGGGAATTTGCGGTAGTGTTTCATT
>CAZXLU010000047.1:0-9464 GCA_964641875.1 Candidatus Woesearchaeota archaeon
AAATAAGAAAGATAAAATGTATGCAGCAAATTAACCAATAATTTAATAGAAATTATATAGTAAGGAGATACACATATATGCCTAATTATGAAGCAAGTATACACGATGAAGGTTTACGCGGAATAAAATTAGATAAGAATATTTATACAGAAAATGTATATAAAATTGGTAATGTATATCAAGGAGTTGTATCAGCTGTTAGCGGTTTCGATACAAAAATAGCTTCAATAAGAATACCTGACGAAGTTATGACAAACCATATTGTTATTGCAGGTACCACTGGAAGTGGTAAAAGTATGGTTATACACGATATCATGGATAATATTTTATTTAATTCTTATACAAGTGAAGGAAGTTGTAAGGCTATTATAACTGATAGCGGTGGAGAATTTTATAGTAAAAGAAGTACTGAAAAAGATATTCTTTTTAATGTATATGATAAAAGAAGTGTTAAGTGGAACCCTTTTTGTGAAATTGAAGACATTGACCAGGATATTCCACTTGTTATTGACAGTTTAATTCCTGTTAAAGGTGGAAACTCACAAAATGAAGAGTGGGTAAATTACGCTAGAAGCATGGTTGGTGGAATTGTTAAAAATATGTTGAAAAAAGGAAATACTAACCCGCGCTTTGTGGCCGAAATACTACAAAGAGCAAATAGTGACGAAATTGCTCCTTATATTGCTAATACACCTGCCCAAGCTTTACTACAGCCTTCTAATGAAAAATTTTTAGGAAGCGTTATTGGTGTGGCTTCTGAAGCTATAGCAAACTGGGTTTACCTAGATAAAGATGGTACTTTTTCTATCCGTAAATATATAGAAAATGGTAATGGTAACTTATATTTAACTTACACTGATATCCAACCAGAAGCTGTTAGAAAAATGGCTTCTGCTATTGTTAGTATGGGTATAAAGTACTATATGTCTCTTGGTGTAAGAAAGAATGAGCGTCTTTATGTAATTTTGGACGAATTAGATAGTCTTGGAGTTGTCGATAGTTTAATTGCCGCAAATACAAGAGGACGTAAATATGGCTTATGCGTTATAGCTGGTATACAAGCATCTACACAACTAAAAGAAAATTATGGTCCTCTTAAAGCTCAAACTCTTCTGAGTACTTTCGTTAACAAAGTTGTTTT
This sequence comes from Candidatus Woesearchaeota archaeon, assembly GCA_964641875.1. Classification (GTDB taxonomy): domain Archaea; phylum Nanobdellota; class Nanobdellia; order Parvarchaeales; family Parvarchaeaceae; genus Parvarchaeum. The sequence continues at coordinate 1,142 of CAZXLU010000047.1, forward strand.
AAAACAAGCTGACGTAGCAGAAGCGGAATATTGGAGTAAAGCATTAGGAAGCATGGAAGTAAGAAGAAGAAAAGAATTAATAAATACTTCTCTAAGTGGTTTTGTTAACCCTAATAAAGATGACATAAAACCAAGCGAAGATATAACTAATGTTAACTTAGTTACTCCATCACAACTTTTATCATTACCAAAGAGAAAAGGTTATGTTTTCTTATCAAATGACGATACTATAAGACAATTTGTAGTACCTGTACGTATATATGAAACTATTACAAATTTCTTTGTTGGAAACAATGACACCACAACATCTATTTTCAGAAAAAAACAACAATTTAAAATATTGGATATATATTCTGATAATTTAAATGAAATTTCAACTTTTAAAGATATAATAAAATATCACGATGTATATCTTAATGCCTTTATTAGTAATGAAGAAGTTTCTGAAAAATTTATAAAAAACCATATTGATAATGGTAAGATAAAAAAACTATTTAAAGAATTATATTACTTTATGTATGCTGCAATGAAACAATTTATTAACAAAAAAATTAATATTAATACGCTAATTTATATAAATAAATATATACTTAAGTCTTTATATAATGTATCAAAAATAAAAATACAAGAATTATTTAATGAAAGAAAAAAAATTATTATAGCTGTTTCAGTTATTGTTACGCTTTTATTCTTATATTTCGTAACTAATGACAAAGGTAAATATAAAAATACAGTAAACAAAGAAACAAAAATTTATGATAATAAAAATGAAAATAAAAAATTACAAGAAAATAAAATTATTCAACAACATAATAATAATAAAGAAAATAAAAAAAATAATGATAATGATGGTTTTGGTACAATTGCGTTACCATCATCTTTTAAATTCTTTGACACATTTAAAGTACAAAAAGTATGGGCTGATGAACTTCCTTATTGGGAACAAAGACATATAACTAAAGAAACAAAAAAAATTGTCTCAAAGAAAATTAAATTTCAAGATATATTTATTCCAGTGATGAAACACGAAAGTTACGAAGCTATAATGCAAAAACTTCCACCACCTAAACATTTTGTTCCAAATGGTACTAGATGTCACCAAAGTAAAAATGGTTTTTATACTTGGGATAGAAAAGGTGGTGGTGAAATTGGGTTTGTATATACTGATAATTGCAATGTTTCAATGTTCGGAAAAGAGAATGTAGTACAACCTATTAGATATATATATGTAAAACGTCAAAATGGTAAAAATTTTTGGAGAGTTGCAGTACCATATTTTGCATATACTGGAGTAGGAGTTCTAAATGTTAGTATGTGTACTTCTAATAAACCTAGAAAAGAAGCATGGGAGTTTTTTGTTGAAATGCAAAAAAAATATAAAAATGTACCACCTTTAGCTTTTAGTTATGAAGCAAGTTTACACGAAGTAATGGGTCCACATTATGTTAACGAAATAATGAAATACAACAATGTTATTAAAAAATTAATTGAATGTAAAAATTATGGTTATTAAATATATAAAGGATATGGTGTATGTTATGAATGCTTTTAAAAAAATAATATTTTCATTAATAATAATTTTCATTACTACTATCTCTACTATTAGTACAGCTAAAGCTGCTGAAACTAATTTAGTTGATACACTTACTTCAGAAAGTTGGTATAAAAATTATGTAAGTAAGTACCATAAAAAGCCAGTAATAGCAATTCATACAGCCTTACAAGGTGTTAATTCTGATACTAGGCTTAGAATGGATAATGTAAATTGGTACGTACAATTTAGACATGCATTACATAAAAAACCTAAAAAATGGTTAATACTATGGGTTGGAAAAGATAAAAAAGGAATTGACATTTACTTACTTCCTGACAACGCTGTAACTATTCCATACTTTATGGCTGCCTTCAATGCTCCAAAAAGCATTGCTATGTGCGAAGCATTGGTAAATGCTCCACCAAGATACGGGTTAGTTAGTGAATATTGGGTGTGGGATAAAACTGTAAACCTAGCTAATAGAGTAGCACCTTATCATTTACTTAATGAATTTGGAAAATTAGAAAATATGGAAAGTGAAATTGACGAAAAGGCAGGTTATTCAGACACGGACACAATAGCTTTTAATATGAGACTTCCAGCCGTATTAGAAACATATAGTTCACATTTTTGGGAAGATGTAAAAGATAAAATGCTTTCTGGTAGCAATTCCGACATATATTATGTTGGCTTTAAATACTGTTTAAAATGGGCAGATACTCTTAATATTCAACATGGTAACAATAAAGAATTTAAGAAATATATTACCGAAAAATTAGTAAACAGTGGTAAATTTATGTATACAGAAAATAAACAAAATGCAAATTTCACAATTTATTTCGATAAAACAGTTAATACATTTATAGTACTTGATAAAAATAAAAATATTGTTGGAAATAGTAAATAATATATAAAAATTTTTTTTCGTGTTATATTATTAGTATATACATTTTAATTACTTTATCAAGCAGGGGGTTTTTTATTATGGGTAAATATAAATTTTTAAATAAATTAAAAGAAGTAACAGCAATAACTATAACAACTTTATTTTTTTCTTCTTCAGCGTATGCATATACTCTACCACCATTCCCACAACAAAATGATAGTAGTTCACAGGATACTGGAAATTATTCCGGACAAGCATTATCTCCTGACGGCGTTGGTATGATGTTTACAAAGTTCAAGGAAAAAATATCTTCTACTATAGATAAACTTTCACAAAAAGATACTTTTTCTGGTAAAAGCTTTTATATAGAATACGATGAACCACAGTTTCCAAACTTATGGCCAAGGAAAGAACCAGCTTCCTATGTAAATGCACCGAAGCCTTTGGCAATATGTATGTTAAGTATGCCACGTAATAACTATGTATTTAAAGTTGGTGAAACTTCACCTCATTTTGGCTTTTATCCAGAATATCCCGATGAAGTAGAAAATGGTTCAGCTACACTACGTCCTGATATGAGATATCAACCAAGTGTTCCAGGAAACACATTAACTACTAGCGAGTGGCGTATTGTTTATTTAAGAACTATGTATGCTGCAAAAAATACACAATTTTATAATATAGATAACACAAATAAAATTAAAGACATTAAAGATATGGAAAAATGTGTAAGCGACCAAACTAAAGTTATTTGGTTACTAGATAAAGAAAAACAACTTTTTGGTGAAGAAGGTAAGAAAGTCTTAGAAATGGCATTATTATCTAAAGGATATACTATAGCTCATGATAAACAAAATAGTAATTTTACACTAAAGGTTAATTCTGATAACAGTGTTACAGTATTAGATAAAAATGGAAATACTGTCTTCATGAATTAAAAAAAATAAAAATATATTAAATTAAAAGCCACTATAGTTAGTTTTAGCTATGGTGGCTTTTTTATTAGTAAAATTTTTAAAAAAAAATATGTGTTATATTATTAATATATGTATTTTAATTATTTTATAAACAAGGGGGTTTTTTATTATGTGTAAATATAATTTTTTAAATAAATTAAAAGAAGTAACTGTAATAACTATAACAACTTTATTTTTTTCTTCTTCAGTGTATGCGTATACTATATCGTCATTTCAACAACAGAATAGCAGTACACAAGATAATAAAAATTATTCCGGGCAAGCATTATCTCCTAATGGCGTTGGTATGATGTTTGCAAAATTTAAGGAAAAAATATCTGCTGATATAGATAGACTTTCACAAAAAGATACTTTTTCTGGTAAAAGCTTTTATATAGAATATCATGAACCATATTTTCCAAATATATGGCCAAGGAAACCACCTGCTTCCTATGTAAATGCACCGAAGCCTTTGGCTATATGTATGTTAAGTATGCCATCTAATAATTATGTATTTAAAGTTGGTGAAAGTTCACCTTCTTATTACGGCTTTTATCCAGAATATCCTGATGAAGTATTAGATGGTACAGTTATAGGACGTCCTGACAAGACATATTCACCTGGTATTCCAGGAAACCCATTAACCACTAACGAGTGGCGTCTTCTTTTTTTAAGAACTATGACTGCTGCAAAAAATTCATTACAAAGAAACATAAATGAAACTCAAGACTATAAAGATATGTGGCAATGTGTAAGCGACCAAATTAAAGTTATTCGTTTATTAGATATAGAAAAACAACTTTTTAGTAAGGAAGGTCAGAAAGTTGTAAAAATGACATTATTATCAAAAGGATATACTGTAACTAATGATAGACAAAATAGTAATTATACACTAAAAGTTAATTCTGATAATACTATTGAAGTGTTAGATAAAAATGGTAATATTGTCTTCATGAATTAAAAAAATAAAAATGTATTGAATTAAAAGCCGCTATAGCTAGTTTTAGCTATGGTGGCTTTTTTTATTAGTAAAAAAAATAAAAAATATGTGTTATATTATTAGTATATGAATTTTTTATTATTTATATTTTTTTTAAAAAAAAAATAATTTATTAATGTAATACTTATTTATAAAAGGAAAAATACTTTAATGTACTTAATAATTGTATACATATTATATATTATAGGTGAAGCAACATATAATGCTTTACTCTTATCTACTATATCAACAACTACGGCAGGTATACACCAACTTCATATACTTGAAGCTATTGGTAAAGCTCTTGTTGGCTTAGGTTCCGGCCTTTTTATATTTCATTTTATTGAAAAATATACACATAAATTAAGTACGGTTAAAAAGTTTACAATAATTCCACTTTCTTTCTTTGCCTGGGTTGTTATTGTCTTTATTTCGTTAACTAACATATTTAATTATGTACTTGATAATTTATCACCACAACATAAAGCAGAAGGTATATTTCTCTCTGTATATAGAGAAATGGCTTTAAAAAATGAAATTCAGGATAAAGTTATCAATATTAAAAAGAATGGAAAATATATATCTGCACTTGGTAGCGTTGAAGTTATAACTAGAGAAGGAATTTCGGGAAAATTAAAAAATAATTTAATGAAAACTTCACGTAAATATGTAGGTAATGACAAGCTATACGAAGTATATAAAAAGGCTTATACACCAGAAGATGAAGCATACAAAAATGCACAAACTTTATGTTATAAAGGAAACTTAAAACTTGCCAGCTTAAAAGATAAAATTAAAAGTAAGGTTAAAAATGAAATTGGAAAAAAATTCTCAGAAAAAACTGGAATGCCTTACGGTATGTCAAAAGAACAACTAGTAATTTTCTATGATATAAATAAAGGAAAACTTGATAAATGTAATGAAGGTTATACAAGTAGTTTTTGTAATAGTGTGTTAGCTAAAAACTATATGTCTACAGAGAAAAAAATACAAGAGTATTCAGGATGGAACAGTAAGCCAATAAATGACATACTTTGGAATAATTATGAAAAAAATATGTCAAGTGTTGCTGAAAAAGCTAATAAAATAGTAAATGATGAATTTCAAAAAAATAGTATTAAAATTACCAATGCTTTAAAAAATGTTTGTGTATCACGTGATAAATTTCATATAAATTATTTAAATTATATTAATACTATAAAAAATAAAAAAGTATTTAATGGCGTTTCAGAATTGGGAATACCACCAGTAACTCTTAGTTCATTTAAACCTGGAATGTCCTATGACGAATTTAAGAAAGAAGAAAATAACATAAAAAACAATATTGTAAATAAGTTAGTACCTACTGAAAATGAATTACCAACATACAAAAAGAAATTTTTAAGAGACGCCGACGCGGGTATTTTTATACCACCAATTTCAATGGCTTTATCTGCAGCTTCTGTACTTTTAAACTTCTCAATTTTAATAATTTCATTAAACAACAATAAAAAATATAAAACAATAATAATTTTCATCATTTTCACATTACTTATATTTTCTTACTCTACTGTAAAATTGAAAGGATGGTTAAATAATAACAGTAGTATTCTTTGGGTTGAAAGTGAAAAAATTGAACAACCTATATTTATGTTGGGTGATAAAATTATACATATTTTTAATATAAAATTATAATTACGTGTTATATTATTAATAAGGTATATAAAAAATAATTATTTTTTTTTTTAGGGGGAATTATATATGAAAATTAATAAATATTTTTCACTGTCTAGCGTCTTATTAACAACTCTTTTTGTTAGCGCTTGTAGTACTACTAGTTTTGTAACAAATAATGAAGGTATACCACACGTTATTGCTTCTTCAAGTAATAAACGACCATTATGGATAGATAATATACATAAATACCAAACTATGCATAAAAATAATGTTTACTTCGTAGGTGAAGCTACACACCAGCTTGACGACAGTTTAGGGAGAGACGTTGCTTATGCTAACGCAATGAGAAACGTTGCAAATAAAGTTGAAAACGACGTTCATAACCTTTTTGTACAAGCAACTGTTACCGATAGTGATACTTCTCATATTTATAAACAGCAAATACAGCAAAGAATTGAAGATGCAACACTTCAAACTGCTAGTGTATATGCCCTTGGAGCATCGCCTGATACATATTACTGGCAAGAATATGAAGTAGGTGGCAATTATAGTTCTCCTACTATTTTTAGAAATATTCACGTACTCGTATCAATGTCTCAAAAAGCTTATAAAAAAACTGTTGAAAAGACACTTGATAGAGTTAAAAATACAGTAAAAAATTCAGACGCTAAAAATTTGGTGGAAGATATGAAAAAAAGATGGTTAAAGACGGAGAGAAAAAATGGCTAATATAAAAAAAATTGTCTTTGTTAGTTTTCTTATTTTAGGAATGAGCGGGTGTATCCCTTCTGGAATGGTTGTTGGTAGTACAACTAGTACTACTACTACTTTAACAGACACAGATAATACCAATTATGTAAGTACTCCTGCTACACCACAAGTACTTCAAAATAATAATAATATTAATGCCAATTTATTTTTACATTATAACGATAGTCCAGACATGAAATATATACAAAACTTCTTATATAAATAAGTGAATACTATGAATAATACTATTAAAAAAAGTTTTCTTACTATTATTGCTATTTCTTCTCTTGTATCTTTTTCTGGTTGCGGTAGTTATGCTTTGCGCTGCATTCCTGGCAGCCCTTGCCAGGCTATTCCAATTGGAAGCGTTACTTTCGGAGAAAGGCACTTTATGCGTGCTTCTTCACCTACAAGGCCCTTATGGGTTGATAACATAAAAAAATATAGAGAAGAACATAAAGGTAATAAATATAAGTATTTTGTTGGAGCGGCTTCAGGAACAAGAAACTATGCAACAGGAAGAGATGCAGCATATATTAATGCCATGCAAATTCTTTCAAGTAGTGTAATTTCAACTGTTGATAATTTATATTCTTCAGTATTGTCAGAAAATTCTAATAAAAAAGACAATGTAATGAGAGATATAAAAGATAGTACCAATAAAGCAGTAAAAGGCACTATTACAGGCGGTACAGTTGACGAATACTACTGGAAACAGTATTGGATACAAAGTGGTATAAATACTCCAATTCAGTATAGAAGAAATGTTTATGTATTAGTACATATAAGCGCAGAAAATTATAGAAATACAGTTGCAATGACACTTGAAAGTGCTAAAGCTAAAGCAGTAACAACAGACGCTAAAGAATTAATTTCTAAAGTTGAGAAAATTTGGCTTAATACAAAATAAATAAAAATTAATTATTAATTTAATTACATATATAGAATAATGAGGTGCACTATTGGTTGAAAATTATAACAATTACGAGAATATAAAAAGTGAACGTATTAAATATACTGATAAAAATATTAGGGATAAAGAGTTACTACTAAAATGGAAAGAAGGAAACACTGAAGCTGGCAATATGCTAGTAAAAGAATATATTCCATTTATAAAAAATGAAGCATATAAAAATAATACCAAAGAAGCTTCTGAACTTTTTTCAATAGGTCTTACTTTGTTAAGTAGTTGTATGCGTTGCTATAATACTAATAGTACTACACCATTTGCTTCATATTTCTCAATTTCTTTAAAAAGAGAATTCAATAGAGAAAAAAGAAATTATATAAAATATTTCAATATACTAAATGCTGAAGAAGATGCATTATATAATATACCAGATAATAATTTAATTAATATTGAAAATAAAATATTGTTTAATAATATATTTAAAGAAATTGAATTATTTCCAAATAACGCTAGAAATATTATTAATATGTATATAAAAGAAGAGAAGACATTTAAGGAAATTTCAAAGGAAATTAATATATCAGAAAATAGTGTGGCTAATATTTTTAATAAATATATTAAAATATTAAGAAAAAAATTTAATAATTATTAA
>CAZXLU010000048.1:0-5665 GCA_964641875.1 Candidatus Woesearchaeota archaeon
AAGTTAAAAAAGAATAAATAAAAAAAGAATAAATATTTTGGGGGTTTATAATCTAACCAATCCGTCAGAATGATTTACAAAATCAATAAGATAAAACACATAGGAGTTCTTGGTAATGGAATTGTATTTGCCGTAATCAATATCATATACGCTGTTGATATAATCCAAATCTTCCCTTACAACTCCATAGGAAAGAAACAGGTAATCGGTATTGAACAATACCCTTTTGTCTATTCCCTTAACCCTATGCGAAATATAAATAAGTCCGAGATTTTGGTGTCTGCCGTCAATAGCTAATGCAGTAAATTCTTTGGATTGATAAGGAACGTAATTGTCCACATCATCTATAACAAAAAGCTTGTCATATAGTTTACGGAATTTCCTGATAGCTTCATCAAGGTTTTTGGGAGAATAGGGCTTCGGAACGTTAATCCTGTTTCCAGAGAAATTAAAGGCGTTTTCAATAACATATACTTTGTTTTTGTCTATGTTTGATATTATCTGCTTTGCCAGAAACGTCTTTCCCTGCTGTGAAGCCCCTATAATCCCTATGCAGTCAGAATTATATCGGAAATTCATAGCTTTTTGGCTGAAACACTATTGCTGTCCAGCTCTTTAAGATAATTCATTATTGCACTGTCCATATCGTTAGTAGGCTCTGGCTGTTTTACAGGCTGGGGATTGCTTTGCTGATTGGCGACAGGCTGGGAAACGTTCTTTTCCTTAGTGTTTTTAAGGGCTATTTTTCTTTGTTCCATAATCTCTGGAAGTCTTGCAACAATAGGCATAGCTATGCTACCAATTAAGTCTATTATATCTCCGTATTGGTTGTATAGTTTAACCCTGTTGTCTATTACAGTCTTTGAGCTTTCCTCTATAAGAGAGCTTTCCTCTTGATTAAGCGGTGTAATGTTCTTAGAGCTGAATATCTTGGAAATAAAAGAAGGGACTAACCTACCGAACATACCAGCTTTTATGGGCTTGGTATCTTCGGCAGGTAATATGGTATTATTGGGGGAATTTTGTAGAGTATCATTTGCTTCGTTGATGTCCACTATGTCAGCCATCTTCTTTGCTTCTGGCTTTATAGGGGCAGATGTTACAGAAAAGTCTAATTTTTGTATATCTGGCTTTTCCTCAACAGGTTTCTCAACAGGCTTCTCAACAGGCTTGTCTTCAACAGGAGTTTCAGCTTTTGCCGTATTCTCTGGAACGACAGGCTTTTCTTTGTTGAGTTTTGCGTATTTGCTTATAGTCTGGTATGAAAGGTTAAGCTCTTTGCCTATTTCTGTATAGTTCTTTCCCTGCGATAGAAGTTCATTAATCTTGTCAATATCTATGTTTTTCATATATATGCCTTCATTCTCTCAAATGTTACCTTAAAATAGTTTTTAAGTATTGAATATACCTTAATATCCCCTATTTTGACAGAAATTACCATATTCTCATCATCATATACAATATCAAGATGTTCATTAATCTTTGTGTTTTCCATATTAATCTCCATATTAATATTATTAATAATTAATATTAATACATTAATATTAACGATTATATATATTAAAAGAGTAAGCGTATAATGGATAATTAATGCCTATAATCGTTAATATAATTAATATAATCGTTAATATATTCGGTATTTAAGCGTTATCTGGCTCTCAAATAACGATTTTATTTTAATATGTTTAATAGGTTCGTAGTTTCTTGATATTAAATACGTCTTATATGGGCTGAAAATCTTGTTTTTAACAAAGAAATTGCCTATCTCATCTACCGTGTCCTGTATAATGCTCTCATTAAGCTTCATAATCTTGGTAGTTTTCAAGTCAAATATCTCTTTTTCTACGTTTTTTAATGTGGATAAATCAAAAGATGGATAACCTCTTGTCTTGGATATGTATTTTCCTTCCATATCTTCCAATAAATATACTCCACTTTCAAATAATACGGCGGATTTATAGGCAGAAAAATCCAATTCGTTAAGCTCTTTGCCTATCTTGTCAGTATAAGGTATGTCTTTCCCTAACTTATCAAGCATATTATTAATATCTTCTATCTGAAACAGTATACCGTCAGTGTTTATAGCCAATACCTTACCTTTATTATGCTCAATATAGTATTTAAGGCTCATAATATATCTTCTGCAATAAGCCGTTATATATGAAGCATATACAAAATTAGTGAAATATTCGTTGATTTCAGGCTTTGATTGTGCTAAAATACCATATCCACTGTTCAAAAACAGCTTTATAAGGTTATATTCTACGCTGTCAGAACCGTATATCTCCTTTATTTCCTTCTTTTTATCGTAAAAATTCTTGATATATGAAAATAGCCTGTGTTTTTTGGTAATAAATCCATATCCGTCTATAATATCATATTTAAAGCCGTATAAATCAAAATAATCCTTATCAAATTGAGTAATATATATCGTTTCAGGCTCTTTTGAATATGCATATCTAACTCCCAGCTTTGTTTTGTATGGAATATCAGGATTTAAGAGCATTTTAACCTGATAAAACTTATAATCGCAGTCTTTAAACGATTTTTCCCTGATATTAATAAGTTTAGAGCCTTTAATATCATATAAGTTAATCATTTCAGAAGGATATGCACTGTTTATGTCAAGATTATACGTATTTTCGTAATATCCTATCTTGTCCGTCTTGAAAATACCGCCTTTATACGTCTTTTCTATAAAATCCCTTATTGATAATGGAATATCCTTATAATAGGTATTTGTATAGGCTCTGCTTCCCTTATCTCCCATATACCATCTATGGACAGAAGCCATAGAATAAAGAGTTTCTGGTATTGGAAGATTAAGGTTTTTAAGTCCATCAAGGGTTTTCTGCGTCAATTTAGCCGTCAATATGCAGTCCTGTATGCAGTATTTAATGATTAAATCCCTGTTCTTTTCATAATATCCTGTTTCAGAGCCTATTTTCTTCCTGTCAAGCCCTAATTCCTCATTATTTTTATGCTCGGAAAGGTATTTTGCAGAAGCAGTTTCAAGCGATAGAAATCCGTGCTTGGTTGTATAGAAGTTAGCTGTATCATAGAAATGTCTTGTCTTTCCTTTTTTGATTATTTTAAAGCCTTTCCCAGAAATATAATCAACGGTAATGTCCTTAATCTTGAACGTATGCTTAATCCCTTCCTTATACTGCTTCTTTACATCATTATAATTAAGCGTTATATAGTTTTTTAATATAACGAATAAATCATAATTAATATTATAGAATACGTTATATCCGTTTTTAATATCAACAGAATTGGTATAAAGCCAATCAAGAAGGGAATAGGTATCTGCGTTTTCTATGTATTTTCCCTTAGAATTGCACAATACCTTTACTTTTCCCTTAAAAGTTTCAGTATCAAACCCTATTATTTCCATATTTAAGGAGAACCGCTTTTTATATAATAATATCCGTTGTGGTATCTTAGAAAATCAAAGTTCCTAAGCTTTACGTCTTTGGAAGCCAATTTATTATAATCTCCCTTTAAGGCTATAAGATAGCCCAAGAAATAATTATCATAAATCCTTAATACCCTTTCCTCTCTGGATATGTTCTCAACAGGATATTTAACCTTGTTTTCAAGAGCTATTGCCCTGCTTATAGGTATTATATTCTTGTGTATATGGTGTTGTCTGTAATGCCGTATCTTCTTAGAGGTGGAAAACTCCCTATACCATTTCTGTATAAGAGCCTTGCTTCTTGGGTGTGCAAAATTCTTGTTGAAAAGATAGGCGTTTTGCAGTGTAGAACCTGCAATATAAGTCTTTAAGAAGAACTGCTTATACAAAAACCTATTGACAGGCTTGAATTTCCTTTTCTTCCTGTAATTGCGAAAAGTAAACTTTATGTGCTTAGGGTGTTGAAGCCTGTAAATCCGTTTCTTGATTTTCTTGGCTTCATTCTTTTCCCTGCTTATAATAGCCTTACTTTTCTTTGCAATAGCCTTACTTTTCTTTGCAATAGCCTTATTTTTATTAGCTTGTTTTTTAACCTGTCTTGCTTCTTTGGATTTAGCGTTGAGTTTTTGTTTAAGCAACCTGTTTTCCCTAAGAAGCTTTTGGACAAGCGTTTCCTTCTTGTTTTTAGTTTTCATAGTCTTTCAAGAACCCCCTTAGAAATACTGCTATGGATTATGGAATTAAGGGATATATACTTGATATTTCCCTTATAAAGCCCATATCTACTGACAATATCCATAAACTTGTCAAGATATTTAAGCGAGTGCCTGTCCTTCTTGTCAAGAAGTATAAAATACTCAAAAAGATATTTTTTGGAAGGTTTCAGGCACATAATAACAGCTTCTTTGCTTAGGCTGAAATCCATTTTCATTTTATCAACAGGTTCAGCATAGTCAAAGTTAAGTATTATTGGGAACTTTTTATATAAATACCTGTAAAGTATATTAGGTGTATACTTTACTTCCCTTTCATTAAAAGACAGCGTTTTTACGATTTTCATATCAAAAACCATTCAACTTTCTTTTTAGTGTCTGGATATGCTTCTTTCCTACACATATCGCATACATTCAAGTTCTTGTTGCCGTAAAAGACTTTATAATGCCTAATCTTAGGTATATAAACCCTGTTACCGCTTACTATCTTCCTTTCCTGTATATTGCACATATCACAATTATACAGCTCTATTCTTGTCTTGTCAAGAAACTCCATATTTTTCTCGTCAAACATATTTTAATCCCCCTGAATTGATACGGATTTAAAATTATCCGTTCATTCATACATAATATAAGAACCGAACTTCTTTATATAAGCATACTTATTCTGTAATTCTGCTAAATTCTATACGTTTAAGCTATTTATAGCATATTTTCGTTATTATTAATAAGATATTAAGATTTATCTTAATGTCTTGATTAAAAATTAAGAGGTAATTATGGCAAAACTTTCAAACAAGATAGATTTTGATGTATTACTCTCTGGTTTAGGGGCGGTAACTTCTGCTTATGCACTTCCATACATAAACAGTCTTAGCAACTCTCCGTATTTAGATTACGCAGAGCTGATTGCTGGGGCTATTCTTGTAGGCTACGGTGTATACGAGAAGGAATATCTCGGCTCATTTTTAGCTGGTTTCGGAATAATGACATTAGTTAAAGCAGGGCTTGATATTGCAATTCCGTCTTTAAAGTGAGGTAATTATGGCAAATTCAAATTCAGTAGGTTTAATGGGTAACGCCCAGCCTGTTCAAATGCTTGTTAATTATACTATTGCTGGTTCTGCCGCCGCAAATACTGTGATACAGGGGACTATATATCCTTTTGGACTTTCACAGCCTTCGCAGACAAGTATAGTAGTTCCATCAAAGGAGACTTGGTATCTGACAGATGTTTCTGTTAATAAAAGTCTTAGCGTGGATTTACAGTTCCAGCTTACTGTTGATGGCGTAGTTCAGCCATTAGCAATAGACTTGAACAGCACAATAGTAACTAATTCAGGCAGATACAAAATGCCTATACCTTTCAAAATATCGGCTAATTCAACGTTCAGCGTTTCAGCGATTAACTTCACTGCAAACAGTTCAACGACAGCCGTAACTGAAAGTGCGACATTAAGTATTTTAAGAGTAGGTAGTTAAACAATTTTGGGGGGTTTTCCCCCCTGTTTTTATTTAAATAATATAAAGAGAT
>CAZXLU010000048.1:5765-9041 GCA_964641875.1 Candidatus Woesearchaeota archaeon
GATGAGGTTAAAATGATGGGTTACGATTTAATATTCAATTATGCGGAACTTGGCGGTATAATCGCCACTATGGGTATAATGGTTAGCGTTTTTTTAAGCAATAGCAGGAGATTGGACAGGGTTGAGGAAAGGCTTGACAATATGTATAATATACTATCCAATATGTTCAAAAAAAGGTAAATTATGTCAAACAATCTTTTAAATCAGAAATTAAGCTCAATAGAGCAGACAAATACAGCTTACCCAGACAGTTTGGGAACTTATCCTATACCTGTTTTCATTAATCCTTTGACTTTTATAAAGACTTCTTCTTCCATAAATACAGGCTCTTACCAGCTTGTATTATCCTATACTATTCCCTATAATGTAGGTATTTCTTCCATTCAAACTGTTGTTTCACAGGGCGATGGGATAGAATATTATCTGCAATTGGGCGGTTCTTATGGGATTGGCTCACAGTTAGAGCCATTAACATCAGGCTTTTCGCTTGATGTCCCAGCAAATTATCTAATTCTTGTAAATCAAAATTCCACTATAAACATATATGCTACTTCAACCACTGCTGGTGGGACAATACAATTGATTATATTCGGATTTAAGGTGTAAAAATATGACATCAATATGGAGTATATTCGGTTCTTTGGGAACTTCAATATCAAATGCATTAAGCGGTATAACTTCCACTGTCCAGAAAGATGTCAGCTCTATCCCTTCCACAACGAAAACAGATGTCAGCTCTCTATTAAGCTCTGCTTGGAACGATATATCATCTTCCCTGACAGATGTCCAGAAAACTGCTTCTACGGAAGCTTCTACGGTTACTTCCACTGTTGAGAGCCTTCCTTCTGATATATCAAAATATCTTTCAAATGCTGGTTCGGATTTAGGCTCTGCGGTTTCATCTGATTTATCAACGCTGTCAAAAGACATTACAAATACTTCCAGCTCTGCCGTAAATAACGTTGTTTCTGCGGTAACAAAAGCTTCTTCTAATGTTTCCAGTGATTTAAGCAATATAGGTTCTTCCATTTCAAATACGGCTTCTACTGTTGAAAAAGATATAAGCTCTGGTATAAGCACAACAATATCCGACATTAAATCTGGGGCTGAAAGCGTTTCTTCTGGATTGGCTAACATAGAGAAGGAGATGGCTTCTGGATTTTCAGGCATAAGCGGTAGCATAAGCTCTGACTTGTCAGGTGTTGGAACAACCATCTCAAAAGATTTAAGCGGTATAGGTTCTACAATTTCAAATGATGTTTCAAGCTCTTATAATACAGTCATTTCAGATATGGAAAACGGCTTTAATTCTTTCAAAAATGATATAGGAAGCATAGGAACAGATATAACAGGCTCTTTAAGTAACATAGGCAACGGCATTACCTCTGACTTGACTTCCTTTGAAAAGGATATATCAGGTGGATTTACAGATGTATATGATTATCTTGGAAATTCCCTTACAACCTTTGAAAAAGATTTAAGCAACGGCGAAAACTCTATCGTTTCCGATTTGACAGGCTTAGGCTCTGACATCTCAAAAGGATTAAGCGGTATAGCAGATTGGTTCGGAACGTGGTGGTGGGTTATAGTAGGCGTTGTAATAGCAATAGCCGTTATAATAGTGTTCGTATTGGTGGAGAAATAATGGGATTGTTCGTAAATACTCCTTCGGTTCGGTTCAGCAGTGAATTTAGCCTACAAAACGGCGTATATTCCCTTAATATAAACGGCACAAGCCTTCAAAATCAAAATGGAACGCTTGTTGTAAACCCTACTGCCTTTCTACCTAACGCCCCTTTGATAGCTTATAATTCTGGGGCTTTGCCTTCTGGCGTTACGGCACAAGTCCCTATCGTGATAACAGCCCCAGCAGGTTCAGATATTTCTGCAAATACTCCCATTCCGATAGAGCTTGATACTTCCACATATTCCTCATATTTAAATTCTACAAATTCCAATTATCAGTTTTCAAGCGATACAGGTAACGGAAATCCCCTTTATTCTTGGTATTCAGGCACGATAACAGGCTCTACAAACC
This sequence comes from Candidatus Woesearchaeota archaeon, assembly GCA_964641875.1. Classification (GTDB taxonomy): domain Archaea; phylum Nanobdellota; class Nanobdellia; order Parvarchaeales; family Parvarchaeaceae; genus Parvarchaeum. Next base: position 7,804 of record CAZXLU010000048.1, read on the forward strand.
CCACTATTTATGTTAAAATCCCTATACAGATAAGTGCTGGGACTACTTATACTATTTATTTAAACTTCCTTGCAACATCTGTTACTTGGAACGGCACTTATAATGGGGCTTATCCGAACGCTACTTCCACTTATGCGGAGTATGATAATGGTTCAGATGTGTTTCCTTTATATGCTAATTTCTCTGGGACTTCAACTCCGACAGGTTGGACTGAAAGCGAATATTCGCAGGATAACGGCATAACTTCGGCTGGTGGATTAAATGATTCCTATATGAATTACACAGCTTCCACTTTCAATCCACAGAACTATATAATAAACGCCTTTGCTAATTTTGACACGGCAAGTAATGATAGTTATTACGCTTTTATAGGTTGGGCTACCACAGAAAATACCTATATTAATGCGGACACTGGTTATGTAGAAGGTATAACAAACTACATCACTACCCCATCGTTTGCCCCAACAATAGCAAATGGCACTACTGTAAATCACGGAACGGCAACCACGACAGCCACTACGACTTCTGCGTATATGACTGTTAAAGATACAGGCTCGGGCATAACCATTATGGGTAATGGGGCTTCTTCAACATTATCAACAGGCTACGTAGCCGAAACTTCTGCATATTTAAATATAAGTGCGTCAGCAACTACTATGAGTGCCTATTTTGTATGGCTTACCCCTAACATCAACACAGGCTCTACCACATTCCTTCCGATAGACAGTGCTTCAAGCTCCGTAGCCCTTACTACTTCTATGACTACAATCGTAACGCTTACCTATACTCCTTCCTACACTGGAAACTTGATAATAAAGGCTGATGGACAGTTTTACATTCTATCTGGCGGTTCAATACAGATATACAACGACACAACAGCCACAGTTGAAAAGGTTTCAAACAACGCCAATAATATATTGGCTTATGTGAAAGGCTTGACAGTGGGAACTTCCTATACATTCTATTTGCAGTGCAGTTCCGCAATCTCAAACAACAATTATACCTTGAATTACTTTGAGATAACAGAATTGTTCAATACTTAAACAAGTTTCTTTATGAACGTTCTGGATAAAATCATTTCCAGAATATTAAGCAAAAACCTTTATTGGAATATCTTGGGATATGTCCCTTATGGGCAAATATCCCTTACTATTCTATTTCATTTCTATAAACGGTTTATACGTAGATTATAAACCCCCAAAATATTTATTCTTTTTTTATTTATTCTTTTTTAACTT
>CAZXLU010000049.1:0-9022 GCA_964641875.1 Candidatus Woesearchaeota archaeon
GCGAGCGAACCACAAAGCTTGGAGGGAAAATGGCTGGTACTCTGAAAGTCTGTTCGATGTTCAGCGGCGCCGGAGGCTCGGACCTCGGGTTCGTGGGAGGGTTCGATCACCTCGGCGTCCATTACGGTCCCCTTCCCTACGAAATTGCTTGGGCGAACGATATCGACCCCGATGCGGCGAACACGTACCGCGCCAATCAAAGAAAATATCTGGGTCGCCATCCGTTTTTCGAAGGGGACGTCCGATCTGTCGATCCGGCTGAGATCCCGGACTTCGATGTCCTGTTGGCGGGTTTCCCGTGTCAGCCTTTCTCGAACGCGGGGAACCGCAAAGGCATAGACGATGATCGAGGGACCTTGTTTCACGAAGTCCAACGGTTCGTGGAGGAGAAAACACCCCTCGCCTTCGTCTTGGAGAACGTGAAGGGGATCCTGTCCACGAAAATGCCGGACGGAACTCCGTTGCCGGTGGAGATAAAAAAACGGCTGTCCCAGGTCAAGACTTCCCGCGGAGAAACCGTATCCTACCGCGTGACCGAGGCCAAACTCGTCAAGTCACACGACTACGGTGTCCCCCAGCAGAGGCACAGGGTGATCATGGTTGGAATCCGCGAAGACTTGAACGCCTCTTTCGATTTCGAACTCATGAAAAAACACGTCAATCCGGCTTCCCTCGAAAAATTGACGCTGAAGCACGTCCTCGAAAACATCCCGGAAAAGCCAGAAGAAAGAGAAGTGTGGGGGTTCTCCCCGCAGGCGACCATGATGGTTCCACTGATCCGGAGGTCCTGGAAGGACATCCCCTACGAGATTCTTCCTCCGAGGTTCCAGAGGATCCGTGATCAGATGGAGCGGTACCGGTCTCCGAACTTTTACAGGAGGTTCGGGATGGACGAAATCAACGGAACGATCACGGCCTCCGCGCAGCCGGAGAACTGCGGTATCATCCATCCGATCGAGCACCGGAGGTTCAGCGTAAGAGAAATCGCGAGGATTCAATCCTTTCCTGACGACTACATATTCGAGGGGCGGTCCGTTTCGGAGAAATACAAGGTCATCGGGAACGCCGTCCCTCCGGTTATGGCGCACGCTCTGGCGAAGGCGCTCTACGAACACGTTACGTCCGGACTTTCCGTGATTCCCAACGATAAAGTTGCGGGAGAAAAACGAAATCGAAAAACGGTGCTGGCTTTGCAAAAAAATAACGGCAACGATGATAGCGTCACCTCGTCGAAAACACCGACCTATTCCCAGGCGATTGCATCAGATAGACGACAAGTTGTCCGGAACGTCCGGCGTGAGGAGACCCTAAGGTAAATGGCGACATTCCTTCCGAAAGAACTTTGCGAGAAGGCAGCCGGCCACATAATAAATTCCGACAAGGTACGCCTCAACAAAGCCAACACTCTCCCTTTTGTCGCGGCTTTTGCTTTGGCCAGAGTGCTGAAAGAAGCAAAGAAAAAACCCACCGATTCCATCTCTCTAGGCTCCGTCTCGGGTCAGACCTCAATCGAAAAAGAAAAATGGGAACGCTACATTGAGGAAGTGATAAAAATCGGAGAAAAGAAATATTGGTACGGCATGTACCCGAATAAGGAGACAAGTTGGAACAGCAATAAAAAGAAAATCGGGGAGATTTTGAAGAGTAATTTCCTCTCTCAAAATAAATTCCTTAATGAGCCTTATACCAATAGATTCCCCCTCCTCAAGTTGAGCGGAACCCCGGAAGGACAGAAGTCGATCTCATTGTGTGCAGATTATTTAAATACTTTGAAGAATGCTTACGAGATAGACGATGAAGGAAAAGCCGCATTAGCGGTGGTTTTGATGCGGGGTGTCGACCTTGGCGATGACATCGGAGATCCAATAGAACCAAAGAAATTGCGCAATAAGTTTTGGGAAACTTATGGGGCACTTTCGAAGGCAATCATCCTCGCAAGAAGTAAATCTCTAAGATCGCTCGGGTCATTTATCGGAAATCCATCTCCATGCAATAGTGTGGTACCCCTCATCGAATTGGAGCCGATAACCCGTGAGTTAAAAAGACAAGAAAATAATAAGCCGAATGCCATCGCACAAAACAAGAACAAAACCAATAATGAGTCCCGCTCCGAAACGCGATCTGACGTTGCCGGGTTACCTCGAAATTTGATCGTTTACGGCGCTCCAGGTACGGGGAAAAGCTTCTATCTCGAAGAAAAAATGAAGGAAATCTTTATCGATAGCGAAAACGGTCAGACAGACCGATGGCTACGGGTGACTTTTTACCCCGATTACTCTTACGGGGATTTCGTTGGAACTTACAAGCCCACCCCTGTTTACAGGTCGCCTCGTGACGGTGAAACATTGTACGACAGCTCAGGGAAAGAACTGTCCAATCGCAAGATACCGATGATCGATTACAGGTTCGTTCCGGGGCCTTTTTTGAAAATTTTGCTGGAGGCCAAATCGCATCCCGACAACAACTACCTTCTTCTCATCGAGGAAATAAACCGAGCTGATGCGGCATCGGTATTCGGTGACTGTTTTCAACTTCTCGACAGAGACGACAAAGGCGAGGGACTGTACTCCGTATCATTTTCCGAAGAAGCCACAGCTTATTTGAAATCAAAAGGCGTGCAAGAACCGAGGAATGTCAGACTGCCTTCCAATTTCTATATATGGGCCTCCATGAACAGCGCCGATCAAGGGGTCATGCCCATCGATTCGGCGTTCAAGCGCAGGTGGACTTTCGAGCACATACCGCTCGACGAATACGAAAAAGTCACGGAAGGTTGGACCTTAGATTTGGCCGGTCACGGGAAAGTGACATGGAACTCCTTCCGTAATGCCGTAAATAAAGCTCTTTCTAAACAAGGCATACCTGAAGACCGCTTAATTGGGCCGTTTTTCATGCGGGACCACGAATTGGTCGACAAAAAAAAGACCGCTGAGAAAATCTTAATGTATCTTCGCGAAGACGTTGTCAGACACGACCCTTCTGTCCTCTTCAGAAAAGATTTGACGTCTTTTAGCGAAATTTACCGGTCTTTCCTAAAAGAAAACGATAAGGTTTTCAGGGATGATATCGCTGAGGAGTTCATCACCCCGAGTTCTGAGGATCAAGGAGAACAAACGGGAACGTGAAAAAAGTGTCGGCGTGACAGTATACCTTCGGAAAGTGCCGAAAGGTGAATCTTATGGACCAGAAAAAGGATCTGGAATATTGGGAAGACGGCGAGGAAGTTTCTCTCGGGTCAGAGGAAAGCGTCCTCCTCGCAGACGGAGTCTGCGAAAAAACAGCAGGAGGGCGAGTCAAAGCGAGTTTCGTTGGGGCGATATTTTCTGATAAAACCGCTCGGTTCGTCCTCCCGAAATTATTTTTGAAATCACCGAGTGGTTCGGGAAAAGCGGAAAACTCTCGCGTAGCGTGGACGATATTGCGGGTCCTCGACCTCTACGCCTCCCGACTGAAAAGCGGGAAAGCGAGGGGCCACAAAGGAGAACATTACATCGGGTTTGACTCCGATGAAAATCCTGCCGCAAAAATGCTGGCGGCCGCCAGCTACCTTCTCGAGGACTACGAGCGGTGGGGTCTTTATTCCAGAAACAGACGAAACTCCCGTGTCGGCGAACTAGGGGCTGTCGATTGGGGAAAGACCGTAGAAAAGGTGACCCCTCTTTTCAGCCGAGGGACGCCTCTCTACGACCGCCGGTTCATCCGGTCGAGGGAAAAGGACTTTTCTTACTCTATAACGCGGTTCCATCGACACGCTCTGGAAGAAATAGTTTCTAGTGGTATCGCGGAAATTTTCGGACGTCACTCCCTCAACATCGACCGCGAAAAAGTTGAGAAGTTTTCTGAACCACCTCCTAAAGATCACGTTCTGAAAGCCATCGAAAGAGAGAGCCATCGGGTCTTCGATGACCGCTCGATTCAGCTATTTCGAGCTTTGAACAGATGGTTCGGATGCCAGAGAAAATGGCGCAAAAACGAAAGGATGCTCTTCGGGACTTTCGCTTTTCACGAAGTTTGGGAAGACGTTTGCAGGGTTTATTTCGATGACAAGACGATCGTTTCGGATGGCCGATGGAAACTCCCTCCACCCGCGTGGATTTTCGAAAAAGAAGAGCCCCAAATTTCCGGTTCGCCTTTGGTCCCGGATATCGTCAGACTCGATGATGGCGATGGTCGGTTCTACATCATCGATGCAAAGTATTACACTACTTTTGTTTCCAGAGACGAGAATAACCTTCCTGGGTCTACCGATGTAGCGAAACAATATTCCTATGCAGCCATCCTGAAATCAACGGACGCGTACCGAAGTTATGGATTCAGCAAAGAAAAAATCAAGAACATGTTCGTTTTTCCGTCCTTGGGTGAGTCCTTGGAAAAATTTGGGGTGGTCGAGCAAAAGGGATTGCGGGGTAGCCCTATTGATTTAGTGGCCCTTCCCTACTCTCTTGCCTTTCATGCGTACCTCAAAAAAGAGCCTATGGATGGAGTTCTTTGGGAAAAATTATCACAAAGACCTTAACGGTAGGCGGAGGAGCTCTTCTTTCCGAATCTTATTCCTTAAGACAGGAGAGGTGGGATGTATCTGAGTAAAGGGGCGATCAAATGGTCGATCGAACAGCTGCGGACACTCCCTAAGGACCAGTTGGCGCTCTTCTTTTTCCTGGCTCTCGCTAGAGAAGGAAAGGTCTCCAGAGGAACAGCAGGCAACCCGAGCCCATTTGAAAGAGAAATTCTAAGATATCTAGGGGCTCCGTTGGAAGGTGGTGGCGTAGCTGCATTCAACCCTTTTTCCCTCGAGTGGAGGGCGGCCGAATACATGAACAGCACGGTCTTCGGAAGGCTCCTCAACGGGAGCCATAAGTGGACAGAAGGTGAGGATGCTTTTTTTACCAGAACGCCCGCAAAAGGGTGGCCGGCCACCATTACGCTAGAGGAAAAAGGATTCGACAATCTCAGAGGAAGGTTGTCCCCTCCTTGCCTGAAAAAGTCCTTCCGACTTCCCTTGACGGCTGTGGCGGTATACTATTTCCGGTTTTTTGACCTTTCTTTTTTTTCCCCGGGATCCATGACAGATGTAGTGGCAGAATACCGAAAGGAAGTCCTTTCTCTCAACGAGAGACTAGAGGAACTATTTGTCCCAGGGCCCAATTATCTTCGCGGAGATCTTTTTGTAAACACAGCATTATCAGAACGCGAAAAACTGGAGTGTTATCCTCCTTCGCCTTTTTCAGGGGAAGTCAGGAAGAGCGTTCTCATTTATGCCGATGATCTCGAAAGGATCAAGCAACGCTTGAATGAAGGGCAAGACATCGCCGATTTCGTTAGAAATCTCCTCGACAACTTGGAGGACTGACCCATGGAAAAACCCTCTATTCTCGAAAATAAGCCCGAGCCGAAGATCTCACAGCGGTCTTTTCACGGGAGAAAAGTTTTCGTTTGGGAAGGTTTCACGAAAATTTCAAAAATATATGGGTGGGTCCAAAACCCCAGGCTTGATATAGAGTTAAAGGCTTTCCGCCACAATAACGCCGGACGGGAACCCTCCGATGAAGAAGTCCTAGCCATCATGGAATCTATCCGGGAGTTCGGGCTCAAAGATTTGGCTGAGGACATCCGGAATAACGGGGTTCGCCAACCTCTTATCCTAAATTCTTCCGGCAAACTTTTGGACGGAAACAGGAGATTTTACGCGTTGAAGCACATCATCGAGAAAACAGACCCTAACGACCCTAACCTGGTAGATTTTCAGCGAGTCCCTGTTTGGGTCCTCGATGCGTCTTGTTCGGAAGAAGACGAACATAGGATTTTGGTCCAAGAAAATTTTTATCCAAGCCTCAAAGTCGAATGGCCCGATTACGTCAAAGCCAGGTTCGTTTACGATGATTTGACGAGTGGAATCCCGGTCCAAACCGTCTCGCAAAAATACGCGTGGACACCATCGAAGGTTCGCGAAACAAAAAGAATCATGGACCTCGTCAACGAGTTCATCGAGTTTGCTTCTGCACCCATCGAAGAAGAGGGACTCGGGATGTCGGCGCTTGAAGCGGAAAAAGAGGCGGCAAAAAAATACCAGCAGTTCAATGAAGCCCAGAAATCTTTCTGGCAACCCTTGACTACCGATTTCGATTTCAAAATACAGTTTTTTCATTGGGTAGCCGAAGGAAAATTTTCTTCCTTTCAAGAGGTGCGGATCGCGTGGGACGCCTGGAACGACCCCAACGTGAAACACGTCCTTTTAACTGGAGGGACTGACGCGGGCAAAAAAGCACGCGCGGAAATCGAATACAAGAAATCTGTACGCCGGGGCTCTGAAAACGCACAGGAAAAGATCTCTAACTTCGTAAAATTTTTGGAACAGCTCCCCTCTTCAGAAATAGCTTCCTTACCTAAAGAAAGCATCGATTCTCTGGTATCCGCCATGAAACTGATCTCGGAGATGGCCAGAGCGGCAAAAGGGGCGTGACCGGATGTTGCGTGTCGAAGCTTCTGAAAACCGAGTGACCATCCGTGGGACCGGACTCCAGTTTTTGAGAGCTAAAACCACCATATCCGCGTTCGCTGGCGAAGGGGAGGTCCTCACCGTCGGCAAGAATTCTTTTTCTGCCCCCTTGTCGGCTTACCTTCAGGCAAAACCAGGTTTAGGAGACGGCATCGTTGAAGACGTCCCCTCCGCTTCCCTGATCATGGGTCGGCTGGCCGAGTTGGACCTCCACGAAAATGCCCGTTCCCGCGTTAGGGAGATCATCGAAAAGGGTAAAACCTTGACGGGGTTTCCCCGGTGGGACGCGATTCTCGACCCTCACCAGGGAATCGCGTCAAACGCGATGAGCGTACCGGGCCTTTCGGGATTGTGTTTGTTCGATGAACAGGGGACTGGGAAAACGGTCTCTTTGCTCGCGGCTTTCGACATCATGAAAAATAACGGAGAGGTCGAGTGTGCCGTTGTCATTGCCCCCAAAACCCTACAGGAAAATTGGAAAAAAGAAGCCCTCAGGTTTTTGCCTAGCCCTGCTACCATCAGTATCATCGATGGAAACAAGGAAGTCCGTTACCGCGAACTACAAAAAAAAGCCGACCTGTATATCGTCACATACGAAACCCTCGGATTCGATCTCCCACATTTTATCTCTCTGGCAAAGACCCGAAAAGTCTTCCTCGTCGCGGACGAATCCTTTTTCGTCAAGAATCCCGATTCTCGGCGCTCCAAGACGGCAAGGGAGTTCAGGCGCCACTGCGTCCGCGCGGTAGTCCTGTGCGGCAGTCCCGCCCCGAACACCCCGATGGATCTCGTCAACCAGTTCGACATCGCCGATAACGGCTACACTTTCGGAGAAACGGTGATCCCCGAAGACGGGGAGGCGAGAAAAGAGACCATAGGAAACCTGATCGAGTCTCGGGGTGTTTATCTCAGAAGGACTAAGGAACTCGTCCTCCCGGACCTCCCCAAAAAGGTTTTTCACATCGTCCCAGTGAGGATGGAACCGAAACAGGCCCTTCTTTACTCGACCACGAAAAAGGAACTCGTCCTCTTCCTTCGGACTCTGGACAACAGGACGTTCAGAAGGAGTTTGACCACCTATTTTCAAAAAAGGGCCGCTCTCCTCCAAATTTGCGTTTCCCCTTCTCTAATAGATCCCCTCGTGACCGATGTCCCCGGGAAATATTTGGCTCTCGACCGACTTCTTAGCACGGAAATACAAGGAAAGAACAACAAAGTGGTCGTCTGGTCTGTTTATACCAAGACGGTGGACGACCTCATCGACCGGTATCGGATATACAACCCCGTCAGAGTCGATGGGACGGTTACCGGAACCTCGCTCCGCCAGGAGATGATAAACCGTTTTCAGAACGACCCTCAGACGAAGCTGTTCGTTGGAAATCCTATGGCGGCGGGCGCGGGCGTTACGCTGCACTCCGCCCACATCGCGGTCTACCTCTCTTTTTCAAACCAAGCAGCCCACTACATGCAGTCGCTAGATCGAGTTCACAGGCGAGGTCAAACCGCGTCATCGGTAGAGTACTTTTTTTTGGTCTGTCAGGGGACGATCGAGCAGAACGAGCTCGAGCGTCTCGTCTCCAAACAAAAAAATCAGTCGGACCTGTTTGGAGACTTTTCCGGAGAAAGCCCTTCATTGGAGAGTGCCCTCCATGAAGTAGGGGAAACATGAACCGGGAGAACTATCTCTACATAGTGAGCGCGGGGGTTCTTTTCGGTGGGGAATCCGCTAGGGCTACATTCCAACTCATCGTGCCGGAGATACCGTCAGCTACATATCCAAAGAAAAGCTTGACGGTTTGGACAGCGGACGATGTCGGCGATGGTCCAGCCCTTCTACAACGGCTGGAAATAGAAACCATCGAACAAGTGACCTCGGGGTTGTTGTCCGGCCACTTCGTCCTTGTCGGATCCGCCTCGGAATCGGTCCGTTTCAGACGCTCCGCCTCCCCACCAGAGTCCTACTCTCTTTCCGAGATGGAAGGGTTAAATTCCCCGCAAATATCCGGAAGGTTGATCCTTTTGACCGAAGACCAAGGGGCCTATCTCCGAGACATCGAAAGAAAGTCTTGGAAAACCTCCTTTTTTCATCCGGAAGAAAGGAAGATACTAAGTGCCCTGAAATTGGCTAAATCGATCAAACCATTCGGAAAAATCGGTCCAAGAGTGGCGTTGGAGGCGGTCGCTACACTTTTCCCCATGGGGGAGCTTTCCCGGCACAAAGACGATCCTCCAGATATTTCTCCGGTGGAAAGCTACGCTTCGAGAGTTTTAGAAAAACTCGGATCAGGACGTGAAGATTCATTGGAGGCGATTGCCTCAGTTTCTTCCTCGGAACTGGGTAAGACCACACCTAGCGAGAGGAGGATAGAAACTCTCCTCAAACCCTTGGAAGAGGTCGACCTGCTTCCGAGGAAATACGTCTGGTCTCGAGAGAGCTCTATCCCCCTTTTCGTGGAGGATTCCCTCGTCAAAACGGAAAAGGCGGAGAGGCGCCATCAAGAAATCCTTTCGGACTGCTACAAATAT
>CAZXLU010000050.1:0-5821 GCA_964641875.1 Candidatus Woesearchaeota archaeon
CCCATAGGGGCCAGGATTCAATGTTACTGTAGAGAGCCCAAATTTCTTCTTTCCTTGCATTGGTTTCTATGCTGTGTTCAAATTCCCATGTCATTATATCACTATGGGCAGATGATATGTGCATATATAATAATTGCGCTTATTATTATGAATTATAATTTTATATAACAGAATATTAATGCAAAACGTGTAAGATCTGGCTTACAACCTACCTTATAATTCCAAAATTATGAAGTATCTATATATTGCCCTATTAGATTCGAAACTATCTGGTTTTTTCCATCATCGCACCAACTAATCCATTTTATTCACAAACAGGAATTATTCATATGGAATATAGATTTCCCATTAAACACACAATTAATCAGTGCAATAGATAAAATAAAATATAACTCTCTTTTAATCTAATAATGTATTATATCTATCAAATCCTAGGGAACTTTGGTTATAAATCAGTTAATTTTGCTGTCAGGACCATGGACGACACTAAGTTGAATAGGATTCTACTGCATAAGAATGAAAAACAAAATCTTGCATCGATTCATATATTTAAATGCCTTAACATCAAAGAGAAAAAATTGATATTTCTGGTACCGGCAAGTTTGTATAGCCCTTCTACTAACATTAGAGAGAAACTGATTCCATGGGGATTAAATGAAGAGGAATATGAAATAATTAAAATGCCTGCTAATGGTGCATATGATACCGGCATCTTTGATTATACCCCGGATGAAGTACTATTTTTCTTATATATCGATATGATCTCTAGGCTTAAGATAGGAGATACTGTTTTTATGGATATAAATGCCGGGCTCAACGAGTACGTAGATTCTCTAAACGATGCAATATCCTATGCATATGTAACACTAGGTTTACTGAATCTGGGCACTGATGAAAATCATCATGACCTTGAAGTTTATAAAATAATATCTGAACCTGTTATGAGGACAAACGTTAGAGATATCTACAGTGTATACATACAAAAGGTTAGTAAAAAAATATTTTTTTCGCTTCCATCCAGGGAATATTTAAAGCCCGGATCAACACTAGATGCCAGTCCGGATACAAAAAAGGAATTTACTTCCAAGTTTTCCCTCAAAAACTATTATAGAACAATAATAGATAACAGTATTATAATTTTTAATTCAATTAAAATGAATACACTATCTGTTCTGGTTACTGATGAAAATTTAGTGTCAATAGAAATGAAGAACAAAATATTAGAGTGCTTGAAAGAAATTATCACAATATATTATGAAACCTTCTTCAAAGATATATCTTCAGGGAACAGGCAGTCAAAAATACAGAACGTAGGAAAAATTATAAGTTTTATTATGTCTTTAAATATGTATTTGGGCTTCATAAATTTACTCGAGAAAAGAGTCCATGGAGTTAGGAACAGTGAAGATAATAGTATAATAAACCTGGATAAACTAGAAAATTTTGCACGGGAAATTTATGAAAACGATAAGATAAACATGCGCCTGAATCTCCAATTTTTGCAGAGAGATATACATGAATTTAAAAATTATACTGAGAAAATAGAAAAGGAAAGGAAAACTAGCAATGATAAGAAAATAGAAGGTAATGCAAAAAGGAACTTCTTTGCCCACTCCGGTATCGATTACAATACAGTAAACCGCCTGAGCAAGAACGAAGTTAAATTTGTCGGGGAGCTAGAGGAAAGGAAGAAATGGTTGCTATCCGCAGATAAGTAGATGCTTTACGGGATTTTCTCATTCTTAATGGAAATATCATTTAAACTATCATAGGAATGAATAAAAAAGAGATTACTACTGTTTTTCTACCACGAATCCATTTAAAATAGGAATATTTTTATGTAGTTCAAAATTGCCTGTATAATGGTTAAAACTGTGTTAATAAACATAATGGGCACAAGTCCAATGGTATCAACTGAAATGTTCCAATATCTGTACAATTCTGAGGAAAAAATTTCGGACGTGATTATGGTATACACTGCAAACAGTGCTGTCATATCAGGCACAATGGCTGCCTGTGCCTCCCTTCTGGAAAAATTCAATGTCCGGCTCCATATATTCGAACTTGAATTTAATGACATATCAACAGAGGATGAAATGATAAAATTCATCGAGGCAATTTCCAAAATAATCAAGCAGGAAAGAGAAGAATATAATGTGGAAAAGATTATACTAAATGTTTCGGGAGGCAGAAAAATACAGACAATTATTCTATCACTGTATTCACCTATTTTTGGAATAGATGAGGTTTACAATATTATCAACAAAAACATTACGAACATCAATGAAAATTATGAGAAAATAAGGGATAAGGTGATGATGTTCGGGAAGGACGAGAACAGGAATATGGAAATATATAAAAAATACAGGAACGAACTGGATGAAATATTTTATCCTCCAATGGAAGACCTCTACTTTTTAAAGGTGCCCGTAATAAGATTCCCCGATGAAGTGCTTAACAGGCTGAGAATTATATTGAATTCTAATTTTAGGGACGATAATGATATAACAGAATCTGAGCTGGTTGCATATAAAAACTCAGGGTTTATTACCTATGACAGGACACGGATTTATCTCACAGATCTGGGCAATATCATCAAATCATATTTAGAATATTAACAAGGAATTACCATAAGTCAATACAGGTTATTCCCCGATTAACTTTCTTATAACCCAGTCAGTATTTATTTTATTACCATTATGGTTAATGGTCTTAAATTTTATTTGTTTATCCTTCAGTTCATACATGTTGTTCAATAATCCTGCATGGGCCTTAAAATTCCTGGAAAACTTGTCTTCAGAAAATTCCTGATCCGTCTTATAACCTGAAGTGATTTTTCCCAGCTCTGTTTTAACAAATATCCTGTCAGATTCCCTGCCGAAATATAAATCCAGTGCATTATATATTTTTGCAACCGATATTCCATCTTTGTAGCCAGTGAATTCTTTAATTGCAATTAACGCATGAAAAAATGCCAGATTTTCCATATACGTTTTATAATAATCAGGAAATTCATGTGTTATTTCTGTTATATTATTATTTCTGGCAATAGACATTGTTATTTCATCATAAGCGGGAATCTTTATTTCATCGATCTGGCCTAAAGTATAGGCAAGATAAGGCAGTGTAACAGATAATACCATGATTGCACTACCCCTTATGTACTGTGGATTTATATCAATGCCTTGATTATTATAATAATTTATTATGCTTTCTTTCCCGCTTTTGTATATATTTAAAAAATCCCTTGAAAGGGGAGATAAAACATTTTTAAATGAAATATTGAGCCTTCTTACCATTATAATTGATATTGGAACACCTCTGGAATATGGAGAGGAGTTATAATATTCAATCACAATATTTTTTCTATGCCTTAGAGAATAAACCATACACGAGTATTTAATAGATTCCAGGAAAATAAACTGCAGAAAATTTATGCCATGTGTCATATCTATTACAACCTTCTCCAATTCCTGCTGCCTTTCCATATAACATAGGGATTTAGTGTAAAAATACGTATAAAGATAATCTATGTCAACCTTAAATGTAAATGGGATTCCATTACTGGTAAATGAACCGGAGGAGGGAAATAAATCTATATTGGACTTATCCATAAATTCAACACTTTTTATATCTTCTTTTTCTTTCATGTTCTGTGTTACAATTTCCATTATTTGACCCTTATGTGAATTTATTTTGTCTTTATCAGCATATAAGGCTGGAAAAAGAGAATCTGGAAGGAAAATAAATGATTCTGCCCCCGGGCATATATGATCATATATAACGCTGGAACTGGTAACTGCATTTTCTGATATATTATAGAAATTATAAGTTGTATATTCCCATTTGATAGGATTGCCCCATAAAGCCACAAAAATAAAATTGCCTATAAATATTACAGCTATGCTTTATTTATTAATTTTTCTATAAATCGATATTTATAATATTATGCCCTATCTAGATATTTAGTTTAGTAGATAATATATTGTTTATAAATATGGTGAATATTGTGTTTTGTGTAATAATTTTTAACGATATCACATTAGGTCAAAATTTTTTAGTTTTATTTACATATATTAACTTATAGTCATAATTACATAAACATATTAACTAAATATCAGAAGACCTTTAAATAGTTTCCTTAAAAAATCGATCTCCCACAAATTAAATTAAAATCCTTTAAATTATGTGTTCAACGTAAGATTTATAGGAAAATTTTCTCATGTAAAAAACCTTATGCTAAACCTTTAAATATCTGTGTTTGATATTTATTTGATAACGGGTTTAAGAAGTACTAGTTAGTGTGGAAGTTCTTGTTTTTCCATTAATTTTATTAACTCCTCATAACGCTTGTTTAAGAAGTACTAGTTAGTGTGGAAGGTGCATAAATGTGTTTCACAACACCATTGCTGTCAACTTCGTTTAAGAAGTACTAGTTAGTGTGGAAGCGAAGTTCCACTGCCAAGGAATGGGTCCAATACGGTGTCTCGTTTAAGAAGTACTAGTTAGTGTGGAAGTCCTGTACCAGTGAGACTGTCACGTTGCCGTCCTTCCAGTTTAAGAAGTACTAGTTAGTGTGGAAGTATTGCTTGACTGCTATTCGGAATAATTCCGATTTATTGAGGTTTAAGAAGTACTAGTTAGTGTGGAAGCCTTGTAATCATCGTAAGTCCCGGATTGAGAATACTCAAGTTTAAGAAGTACTAGTTAGTGTGGAAGTATGTACCCTATAGCCAGTATGATGCCAAGCACCAGGTTTAAGAAGTACTAGTTAGTGTGGAAGTGCTGTTCTTCCCATTAGTCTCCCTCCATTTATTTATTTCTGTTTAAGAAGTACTAGTTAGTGTGGAAGTCCGTAAAATTGTCTGGGTGTGTTAATGATATATCCATCACTTGTTTAAGAAGTACTAGTTAGTGTGGAAGGAAGATAAAAGCGGTTCTTCTTCCGTGCTGAATCGGGTTTAAGAAGTACTAGTTAGTGTGGAAGTCTGTCTTTTCAGGTTCACTTTTTTGTGCTACCATAATAGGTTTAAGAAGTACTAGTTAGTGTGGAAGCATACCATCTGCTTTCTTGTCCCTTCAAAGCCGTCAAGGTTGCAGGTTTAAGAAGTACTAGTTAGTGTGGAAGGAAGGCGGTAATCCCTTGAAAAAATCAGCGGGAATGCAGTTTAAGAAGTACTAGTTAGTGTGGAAGTTTTTGAGCGGCTGATAATTTTAGTTCCTTCATTTTAGTTTAAGAAGTACTAGTTAGTGTGGAAGAAGGTCAAAGTTTTCTTTATAGCTCTCTATTGCATCCTCTTGTTTAAGAAGTACTAGTTAGTATGGAAGTTCTTATCAAACTATTCTTAAAGGCGTTGCCTTCTACTTCGTTTAAGAAGTACTAGTTAGTATGGAAGTATTCCGTATAGTCTCCCATCTTTCACGAGTTCAAGATAATCGAAGTTTAAGAAGTACTAGTTAGTATGGAAGTAATGGCCCTAATTTCCTCTTTTTTTCTGCCATATTAATTATAAAGGTTTAAGAAGTACTAGTTAGTATGGAAGATCATATATGGTATCAAAGACATCGTTTACAATATCTGCAGTTTAAGAAGTACTAGTTAGTATGGAAGCTGTTCAAAAGAACCAAATCCGACTATGGACACGCTGGGTTTAAGAAGTACTAGTTAGTATGGAAGATAATCCTTATCGTCAACTCTGATTAATTTACCCATTTCTATCGTTTAAGAAGTACTAGTTAGTATGGAAGTAACATTTTCTCGTATGCGTCTAACAGCATAGCCCCCACATTACGTTTAAGAAGTACTAGTTAGTATGGAAGT
>CAZXLU010000050.1:5921-8823 GCA_964641875.1 Candidatus Woesearchaeota archaeon
GTTTAAGAAGTACTAGTTAGTATGGAAGTTCTAAATACCCGCTCAGTATGAGCAGGCTGGTTTCGTTTAAGAAGTACTAGTTAGTATGGAAGTGCGTGTGTCCTTGTGGCAGGCATTTCTTCTACTTTTTCGGTTTAAGAAGTACTAGTTAGTATGGAGCTTAAATTTATAGATTTATATTAAAACATATTTATTTACGTTTATAGTTGTTATATCTTTAGTGATTTCCAATACAAAATATTAATATATTGTTAAATATATAAGGAATCAATGAGAGTATCTATTAAATTTTTTCCTTTTACTTTCAATGAGTATATATTTAATAAATATGATTTACAGGGAATGATTTATTCAACATTACTCACAGGTGGCATTACAGACCTGCACAGGGGGAATAATTTTAGATTCTTCACTTTTAGTGATATATTTCCATTGAACTTCCTACAGAAAAATACCCTTTATAACATAATTATTTCAAGCCCGGATATCACAACTATTGATACTATATTTAATGTACTGAGCAAGGAAAATTATTTCTATCTTTCGGGTATAAAGTTTAAGATTGCTGAAATAAACAAATTTGATTTACCTGTTCCCATGAGATTTATAACCGGGAGCCCGATTGTTTTATATAAAGATAACAAGGAAAACAGGTATTTTTCTATTAAACGCCAGGATCCCATTACCTTTTTTCTCAGAAGGATAAAAGAAAATGCAGTGAGAAAGTTTAATGCCTTTTTCAATGAAGATATCAATATAAATCATTTAATTTTTGATAGGCTTAAATTTCATAAGGAAGTATCACTATTATTAAAGAAAAGAGGCAAAGAATTCAATATAATAGGTTCTGTGTGGTACAGCCTTGATCTTTCAAGGCTCAATAGAAGCGAAATAAAATTTTATAAATTCATTATGGATGCCGGAATTGGAGAGAAAAATAGCTTGGGTTTCGGTTTTCTAAATCCGGTGAGGCAAAATGGACAGTGACGAATATGTTTTGATCATGTCATCAATAATGCATGACATTGGAAAGATAGAACAGAGATATACAATTAATAGAAATCATTCAGACCTTGGCGCAGAATTTATTAAAAATAACGTTTACAAAATTGATGCGAAGATTAAGGAACGGATTATTGGCCTTATTCTATATCACCATAAAAATGCCGATAAGGTTGAATTAGGTGAAAATGATAATTATTTACTCCGCCTGCTTCAGACAGCTGACAGGAAATCCGCTGCACATGATCGCAATGATATAGATCCCAATGTGGCTAAAGAAGTTAAACTGGAAAAAATATCAGATTTAATTGATTTGGAAGAAAAACCTCATGAAATCACCAAAACATATTATGATCTTAAAACCCTTGAGAACTATGAAGACAGTTCCAAGAATTTTGGATATAAAGATTTATACAATATTATAAAAACAGATATAGCAAAAATTGATTTTAATTTCAACGATTCTAACCCATACCAGATTTTCAATACATTGAATACAGTACTGTATAAGGATACAATTTTTGTTCCCTCTGCATTTTATTATTCTGATCCGAACGTATCGCTTTACCACCATCTCAAGCTCACTGCAGCCATAGCAATGTCCCAGTATAGATATGACAAGGCCATGAATTTGGGAAAAAGCATGGAAAATAAACAGTTCGTTCTATTGATGTGCAGCATTTCCGGAATTCAGGATTACATATTCCGGCATTTTAAATCAGAAGCGGCTGATGACAGAGGAACCAAACGGCTTAAGGGAAGAAGTTTTATGATAAAGCTGTTTACAGATTCTATCCAGTCATATATTATCAAAAAATTGAACCTTTATCGCATTAATGTAGTCTGGGAAAAGTCTGATGGCTTTCTACTGCTCCTAAACAATGGCCCAGATATGGGGGTCGAACTGGAGAACCTTAGAAGGGACATAGATAAAGGGTTAATAGATAAAAAGAGGGGAATTACATCTAATATAAGCTGGGTAACTGCGAACCTTGATGATTTCAGCTCAATTGAGGAAGGTATTGATTTTTCTGATAGTGAGAATAACAGTCCCGATAATTTCGCTTTAAAAATGCAGGAATTATATGATAAGCTTGACACGAGGAAGAGGAACAAATTATCGGAATTGTTCCAGGATCCGGGGTTTGCCTATGAAGAGAAATTTGGCATTTCAATAAAAAACATGTGCGAAAGTTGTGGATTAGATAAGGTGTATGCAAATGAAAGATGTATCGGTTGCCTGGAAGAGGAATATATAGGGACCAATCTTTACAGGGGCAATTCTATTTCAATAGAGTTGGTAAAACATAATGAGAACAATGTATATAATAACAGGGAGAAACGCGTTATTTTCCAGTACGGAAGCATGGATCTGGAATACCATTTCACCAGCAAAGATGAGGAAAAGACAAGCGATGAAATTATTAAAATAAATGAATTCACATCATTATCGCAAAACTATAGATTTATACTTCAGGCAAAGCATGTTCCCCTGGACGAGTCGCGCATAATATCCCTAAATGATATGTTTAAGGATGATTCGAAGCATAAAATGCTGGGCATATTCAAGGCTGATGTGGATAATATGGGAACCATAATTGCCGCAGGCTTCAGGAGAATGACCATAAGCAGGCTTGCTTCATTATCTTTTGAATTTGAATATTTCTTCTCAATCAAACTGGATGAAATCTCCGGAACCTCCAAAAAAAGCAAAAAACATTCTTCTGATAATGTAGATACACACGATATCAAAAAAGATGGAGACAAATCAGGTATATACATTGTATATTCCGGTGGTGACGATGTTTCTGCAATAGGAGAAATAAAAGATATAACACAGTTTATAAAGACTCTCCATGAAGGCTTTGAGCAATATTTTCATAATGAATATATAACCATA
>CAZXLU010000051.1:0-8699 GCA_964641875.1 Candidatus Woesearchaeota archaeon
AATTTTCCACTGTAAATAAGTTAATATGGCAAAACTAAAAACATAAAAAAGTTTTACCCAATTAGACAGAGATTTACAGGTGGAAACCGTTGCCCTCTGCACTACTTGATTTCATTTATCAAAAGAGAACCCAGTAAAAGAAAAAGACCCCCAAGCCCCCAGCACAGCAGGGGGATGTCCCCAGTGAATATCGGATAATTTACGAGAACTTAAAAGCCGATGGTCTAAATAAGGCATAAACAGTAAATCGATATAACCGTTATAATGAGCCAAGAAGTCATTAACGTTAAAGTCCAGAGTATCGAATTTAACCTTAGTAAAGGGTATTATACGCTTAACAGGAGCATGTTTTAAAGGGTGCATGAGCTTATAAAGTGAAAAGGTTAAGTCATTAACCGGAGTACTCCAATCAAAAGCCTTATGTGGAGTATGAAAGTGTTTTAACCATGAGATAGAAGTAAACTGTCCAGCTAACTTCTCAAAGACAACAAAGCCCTTTAAAGATACTTTATCAGGGTCTAAGGACTTATCAGGCTTAGAAACACCCAGATAATCGTAAAGGTTATGAGAAACAGAGAAAGAACGCTTTTTATAAGCCCATAAAAGAGACTGTGTTAATTCGCCTTTATTATTATCCTCATCGGTAAAGGTTTTCCTAAGATATTTCATAAGATAATTAACAGGATTAACGATATTTTCCCCAGAAGTAGTTTTATTAACAAAGATAGAGCCAGAACCCCAGATATGCTTTAAATTCTTGCTATGTGGATTATCATTAAGGTATTCCTCTTTATTACCGGCATTAAAGAGCCAATCAATGCCTAAAAACAAAGCATGGATATGCGGATAAGAATTACCCTGAGCCTCAACAAATTTAATAAAATGCAGGTCTGAACGGTTAATTTTAGGATAAGACGGGTTAATTTTACCCTTAAAGAAATTAAGCCTCATATTCAGATCCATTTTAAGAGACTTTAACCTTTTACTCTTATAAGGATTAATCCTTAACTCATGGACAAGACGAGACATAAATTTATTCCAATCCTTAGAAAGCCGATTTTTCCAAGCCTCAGGAGATGAAACATCATGAGCATAAGTTAAAGTCAAAAAGACACCATGCCCTTTAAAAGAATGTAAGGCATCAGATAATTTAAAGATATTACGGTTTGAAGTAAACCTATTGCCTAAGGGAAAATAGGAGTTTAAACCGTTTATATCCTGACAATGAGCATAAGTATCGTGAGAAAGAAACATATTACGGTAAACCCTGAAAAAAGTTAAAATGGTCTTAGTATCATAACCGGATTTTTCAATCTCAAAGGTAAAATCCCTTTTAGGAGCAGGAATATCCGGAGACGTAGGACGGAGATTAAAAGGGTGATATGAATAAGAAACATAGTTATTTACAGGGATACGTGAAAAAAAGTTTTGAATTATGCTATTGTCGGTTAAAACAAAGGAAGCCGGAATAACTTTATGAGATTTCAGCAGTTGAGAACTGAATAATTCCCTATCAACCGATACATTATCAAAGGTATTTTTAAAATGCTCAACATCTAAAATTTCATCATTCGCAAAATCGAAATTCTTATATTCGCCGTATAGATTACTACTTAACATGAATTGAACCCTCATGTTTTAAACTCAGAAGTAAGGACAGCCAAATGTCCTTATTTCCATTTTTAAACTTAAAACCTTTAACCTTAGTTTGTATATAAGATTTTACCCTGTAATCAATGCGAGAACGCCTTTATTTTAACAGCAAGTAAGTTTAACGTACATTATAACCTAAAAGTAAATAATCCCATATTCCAGAGAAGTTAAAGCCGGTAGTCCGGCTTTATACCAACAAAAAAACCACCAGGCCCGAAATGGCAAAACTTCGTTTTATCGGAGCTGGTGCTTTTTTTTATCCCTTTTAATTTTGTCCTGTATAGGTCTTAAAACATTAGTCAAAGTCTTGGGAAAAGTTTCTAAGGTACAAAAGAATAAATGAGTTTTTCGAACATTACAATTTTTCTTATACCTTTTAAGTACCTCTTGATTAGGAAGTACCACTATAACACTCTTAGGATTGTTTAAAATACGTTGTTTTAAATCGCCGTAATGGTGCTTTAAACCGGTCTCACATTCGACATCAAAGAGCCCACAGTATAAGTCAGGGTAATTATAATCGGTCTTTAAATCCGGTATGGCAACAAAGGAAACCTGAACACCCCCAGCATTGCGAAAAGCCCTTGAATTTCTTAGGTATTCAGCAACCCGCCACATCATATAAATATGGCAATCAGACATTCTTTTATCACGCTCAAACCGGAGATATTTGCCCAAGTCATCAAAGTAGACCATTTCTTTTTTTTCCATAATAGAACCTATAAAATAAAAGTATTTATATTTTATTCGAATATAATTTTATGGCAAAGAGAATTAAAGACAATTCAGTAGAAAGGAGAATAATAGACATTGCAGACGCAGTTAAAAGCCCTAAAAAGCAGGATAACAGGAAAGTTAAGAAGTATGCAGAACCGGAAGATGAGCCGGACAGATTAGGGAAAAACGATTTTATGTATGATAACAGAACCCTTGAAAAAAGAAGCATCGATGAATACGAAAAGTACAGTGGACCAAGAACGAGAAAAGACATACCAATAGATGTAGTCAATGAAGTTGAAGCCATGAAAGTTGAAGGGGATTTTTTCAGGAAATTTACAGCATGGGTTATAAAGAACAATATGCCAATGATGATAGATTGGATAATAGACGAGTTTAAGCAGGTAATTTTAAGGGAAGGTATGCCAAGCAGGATAAAGGCATACAGGGTAAGGAAAGGAGTTTTAGAGATAGAAGTAAACCAGCCCAACGAGATTGTGAAAAAAGACGAGCAGGACCGTTGGGACGCAGGTATGGAAAGGAGAATAAGGGGGGACGTATGGAGATTTAAAGATATTTACATGAACATGCACGAATGGGTTATTAAAGAAGCAATTAAGGAGAAATACGAGCAGTATAAAAGTGAAGTCATGCAGGATATACAGGGAGACATTAACGATATTCTTTACCGTGAGAAAGAGAAAAGAGACAGGTTAATAGCAGACGCACAGGAAAGTGAAAGAAAGAGATTAGATGAGCATGAGAATAACGTTAAAGAAGTTAATGCCCTTAACTACAAAATCAGAGAATTACAGGAACAGGTTAAGGACTTATCAGGCAGGTTAAACTTTTTACAAAAACGGAAAATGAGAAAGGAAAAGGAAATTAAGACAAATTCCAATGAGCACCCAGCAGAACGCAGGGTTAAGGTAAGATATATGAAGGATAATAATGAAGGATTTGGCAACATTCGAAAATGGAAATAATTTTTTTACTGTTTGAGCACATAGGAAATTACAGGAAAGTAGAATAATTTTAAAACTTCTGCTTATTTAGGGTACACTTTATTTTTTTCATTCGCTAACATCGTAAACGACACGCTCACAAACAAAATAATCGATAAATCGACCGTATACCCTAAATAAGCAGTTTTAAAATTATTAGAAATAATTAAAAACAGCAAAAAAATAGATTAGAGATACAGTAAATTACAGGGTGCTCAACTAAGTATTTTTTACAAGAGAATAAAGCAACCTATCAGGCACTAAACCATGAGTTTTAAAGTGAGATTTAACACCTCTAAAATCAAATTGTGAATAACAGATATGGCACTCATACATAACCCCACAATTAGTATTATCCACGACATGATTAAGAGATTTAGGCAGGACAACAGGAACAACAGGAGAGACAGGTTTAACCTCATGATATACCGCTTTTTCAATAATAACTGAATAATCCAGAGACACGGAGACCCCCAAGCCCCCAGCTTCGCCGGGTGTGTCCTTAGGAATATCGGATATGTCCGGATTATAAAGCTCACAGAAACTTTTAAAGTCCCTGGATACATTAAAAGAACGCTTATTAAACAGCCACAAAAGAGACTTAGTTAAAACAGTGTCAGGAGACCACTCAGCCCAAGTTTTACGAACATATTTCATAAGGTAAGATATCGGACTTTTAATTTTAACGCCTTCTTTGGTACGATTAACCCAAGTGAAACCATAGCCCCACATGGATTGGATAGACTTATCAGTGGGAAGCCCGTTTTGACGCTTTACATAATCCTCAAAAGTACCATTGTTATAAAGGAAGTCTACACCAAAAAACAAAGCATGGATATGCGGATAACCGTTTTTTTGAGCCTCTATAACCCAGAGATAAGGAATAGAATAACCAAGCTCATAAAAGAGTTTTTGCCGGAATAATCGGAAATCCTTAGCTACATTATGCCAAGCCTCTAAAACCGAACGTTTGTCATGGTCGTACGTTAAGGTAGTAAGAACAGCCGGAATATTGGAATTTTCGATATAAGACAGCTCTTTACTATATTTGTTAATATTCCTATTACTCTGAAAACGGTTTAAACCCTCCCAAATTATCGGAATGTCCGATATGTCAGAAGTACCAACCAATAAAAATTTACTGGAACTAATCCGCTCCATGTAATTAAGAAATTTTTCAATAATCAAATCCAGATCTGAAATATAATACTCTAACTGTTTAGGAGAAAAAGAACGAGTTAATATTTTCTGAATGTCCTTTTTATTCCTCTCATGGTGCAACTCATCAGGCTTTAAAACCATTGAAACATCATACTCAGGATAAAGCTCCTTAATCTGTTTAAAGGTATTTTCTGCAATTACGCTATGGTGGTTAAATGAATGTGGAGAAACCTTAACGAAAGTTTTGCCGTTAAAAGAAGACTTAGAAAAATTTACAGGAGAAGTAAAAGCGAAATTCTTATATTCTGACTTATGATAACTACTTAACATGGTTTGAACACCCGTGTTTATATTCAGAAGTAAGGAAACCCAAAATTTCCTTATTTCCTTTTTTAACAGTTAAAACCTTTAATCCAAGTTTGTATATAAGATTTTACATTGTAATCAATACGAGAACGCCTTTATTTTAATCCAAATCAATAAAAAGGTATAATCCTATGGCATGAAACAATAACAGATATTCCAGAGAAGTTAAAGCCGGTAGTCCGGCTTTATACCAACAAAAAAACCACCAGGCCCGAAATGGCAAAACTTCGTTTTATCGGAGCTGGTGCTTTTTTTTATCCCTTTTAATTTTGTCCTGTATAGGTCTTAAAACATTAGTCAAAGTCTTGGGAAAAGTTTCTAAGGTACAAAAGAATAAATGAGTTTTTCGAACATTACAATTTTTCTTATACCTTTTAAGTACCTCTTGATTAGGAAGTACCACTATAACACTCTTAGGATTGTTTAAAATACGTTGTTTTAAATCGCCGTAATGGTGCTTTAAACCGGTCTCACATTCGACATCAAAGAGCCCACAGTATAAGTCAGGGTAATTATAATCGGTCTTTAAATCCGGTATGGCAACAAAGGAAACCTGAACACCCCCAGCATTGCGAAAAGCCCTTGAATTTCTTAGGTATTCAGCAACCCGCCACATCATATAAATATGGCAATCAGACATTCTTTTATCACGCTCAAACCGGAGATATTTGCCCAAGTCATCAAAGTAGACCATTTCTTTTTTTTCCATAATAGAACCTATAAAATAAAAGTATTTATATTTTATTCGAATATAATTTTATGGCAAAGAGAATTAAAGACAATTCAGTAGAAAGGAGAATAATAGACATTGCAGACGCAGTTAAAAGCCCTAAAAAGCAGGATAACAGGAAAGTTAAGAAGTATGCAGAACCGGAAGATGAGCCGGACAGATTAGGGAAAAACGATTTTATGTATGATAACAGAACCCTTGAAAAAAGAAGCATCGATGAATACGAAAAGTACAGTGGACCAAGAACGAGAAAAGACATACCAATAGATGTAGTCAATGAAGTTGAAGCCATGAAAGTTGAAGGGGATTTTTTCAGGAAATTTACAGCATGGGTTATAAAGAACAATATGCCAATGATGATAGATTGGATAATAGACGAGTTTAAGCAGGTAATTTTAAGGGAAGGTATGCCAAGCAGGATAAAGGCATACAGGGTAAGGAAAGGAGTTTTAGAGATAGAAGTAAACCAGCCCAACGAGATTGTGAAAAAAGACGAGCAGGACCGTTGGGACGCAGGTATGGAAAGGAGAATAAGGGGGGACGTATGGAGATTTAAAGATATTTACATGAACATGCACGAATGGGTTATTAAAGAAGCAATTAAGGAGAAATACGAGCAGTATAAAAGTGAAGTCATGCAGGATATACAGGGAGACATTAACGATATTCTTTACCGTGAGAAAGAGAAAAGAGACAGGTTAATAGCAGACGCACAGGAAAGTGAAAGAAAGAGATTAGATGAGCATGAGAATAACGTTAAAGAAGTTAATGCCCTTAACTACAAAATCAGAGAATTACAGGAACAGGTTAAGGACTTATCAGGCAGGTTAAACTTTTTACAAAAACGGAAAATGAGAAAGGAAAAGGAAATTAAGACAAATTCCAATGAGCACCCAGCAGAACGCAGGGTTAAGGTAAGATATATGAAGGATAATAATGAAGGATTTGGCAACATTCGAAAATGGAAATAATTTTTTTACTGTTTGAGCACATAGGAAATTACAGGAAAGTAGAATAATTTTAAAACTTCTGCTTATTTAGGGTACACTTTATTTTATTCATTCGCTAACATCGTATACGACACGCTCACAAACAAAATAATCGGTAAACCGACCGTATACCCTAAATAAGCAGTTTTAAAATTATCAGAAATAATTAAAAACAGCAAAAAAATAGATTAGAGATACAGTAAATTACGTGTTGCTCAAACAATTAAACTTTTTAATGGAAATCAGGCAGGAATTTATAACTTTTTAAGGGAAATTTAACAGCCTAAAAATTAGAAATTGCCAGACACCATGATAAAAAGTAAAACGGTTATAGTTGTATGTCTATAAACTACAACCGGAGAAAAGAAACCCAACAAAGAAAGCAAAGCTTTCTTTATCAGGAAATCAGGATACCGGATAATTTAACCTTTAAACCTATGGTCTAAATAAGGCATAAACAGTAAATCGATATAACCGTTATAATGAGCCAAGAAGTCATTAACGTTAAAGTCCAGAGTATCGAATTTAACCTTAGTAAAGGGTATTATACGCTTAACAGGAGCATGTTTTAAAGGGTGCATGAGCTTATAAAGTGAAAAGGTTAAGTCATTAACCGGAGTACTCCAATCAAAAGCCTTATGTGGAGTATGAAAGTGTTTTAACCATGAGATAGAAGTAAACTGTCCAGCTAACTTCTCAAAGACAACAAAGCCCTTTAAAGATACTTTATCAGGGTCTAAGGACTTATCAGGCTTAGAAACACCCAGATAATCGTAAAGGTTATGAGAAACAGAGAAAGAACGCTTTTTATAAGCCCATAAAAGAGACTGTGTTAATTCGCCTTTATTATTATCCTCATCGGTAAAGGTTTTCCTAAGATATTTCATAAGATAATTAACAGGATTAACGATATTTTCCCCAGAAGTAGTTTTATTAACAAAGATAGAGCCAGAACCCCAGATATGCTTTAAATTCTTGCTATGTGGATTATCATTAAGGTATTCCTCTTTATTACCGGCATTAAAGAGCCAATCAATGCCTAAAAACAAAGCATGGATATGCGGATAAGAATTACCCTGAGCCTCAACAAATTTAATAAAATGCAGGTCTGAACGGTTAATTTTAGGATAAGACGGGTTAATTTTACCCTTAAAGAAATTAAGCCTCATATTCAGATCCATTTTAAGAGACTTTAACCTTTTACTCTTATAAGGATTAATCCTTAACTCATGGACAAGACGAGACATAAATTTATTCCAATCCTTAGAAAGCCGATTTTTCCAAGCCTCAGGAGATGAAACATCATGAGCATAAGTTAAAGTCAAAAAGACACCATGCCCTTTAAAAGAATGTAAGGCATCAGATAATTTAAAGATATTACGGTTTGAAGTAAACCTATTGCCTAAGGGAAAATAGGAGTTTAAACCGTTTATATCCTGACAATGAGCATAAGTATCGTGAGAAAGAAACATATTACGGTAAACCCTGAAAAAAGTTAAAATGGTCTTAGTATCATAACCGGATTTTTCAATCTCAAAGGTAAAATCCCTTTTAGGAGCAGGAATATCCGGAGACGTAGGACGGAGATTAAAAGGGTGATATGAATAAGAAACATAGTTATTTACAGGGATACGTGAAAAAAAGTTTTGAATTATGCTATTGTCGGTTAAAACAAAGGAAGCCGGAATAACTTTATGAGATTTCAGCAGTTGAGAACTGAATAATTCCCTATCAACCGATACATTATCAAAGGTATTTTTAAAATGCTCAACATCTAAAATTTCATCATTCGCAAAATCGAAATTCTTATATTCGCCGTATAGATTACTACTTAACATGAATTGAACCCTCATGTTTTAAACTCAGAAGTAAGGACAGCCAAATGTCCTTATTTCCATTTTTAAACTTAAAACCTTTAACCTTAGTTTGTATATAAGATTTTACCCTGTAATCAATGCGAGAACGCCTTTATTTTAACAGCAAGTAAGTTTAACGTACATTATAACCTAAAAGTAAATAATCCCATATTCCAGAGAAGTTAAAGCCGGTAGTCCGGCTTTATACCAACAAAAAAACCAC
>CAZXLU010000052.1:0-8450 GCA_964641875.1 Candidatus Woesearchaeota archaeon
CCATACCCAGAAGGGCGTTTTTCTTTCAAGGTCTCGACATTTCTACGCTACCAATCTGTTTCTTTATATATCCTGTCATCCTGATTTCGAATTTGAGTAAAATATCAACG
Organism: Candidatus Woesearchaeota archaeon; assembly: GCA_964641875.1. GTDB lineage: Archaea > Nanobdellota > Nanobdellia > Parvarchaeales > Parvarchaeaceae > Parvarchaeum. The sequence goes on from CAZXLU010000052.1 coordinate 111, forward strand.
AAATTGAAGGATCTATTCTTTTATTCAATAGATGTTTTACATGAATGGAATATTGATCGTAAACATAGCCATGAACACATTATCGATGACATTGGTGTTTGGAATGTTAGTGTCAAATTCCATCAAGTTATAATAAATTCCGGTTGTAAGCCAATGATAGGGGAGGTAGTTGATGCCTGTTGTGACATCAAGATAGGTTCCATTATATGAGCCGTTAGGTTGAAGAGTCCCAAAAAAGTTATTTGCATAGGGAAATGCATTGACGAACTGATATTGTCCGTATCCGACCATAGCCATGTAACTTGTTTTAGGGCTAAACTGATAAGTAAATGCTCCCATGACTCCTTGAGTAATTTCAGGCCCCATCTCAACCCCATAGGAGTTCATGTTTTCTTCATAATCTCCAATGTTAAGTGAAAGGTTGTCCCTTGGCCCTGAGTAGTTAATGTTGAAATCTATCAGGGGGCCAGGAAAGGAGACTCCATCAAAGAATTGGATGACATTGACCCCTCCTTCCAAGGAAGCCGAGATTTGTCGGGTAAAATAATGGGTCAATAACCCATAATAACTATACATATAGAAATCTAAGGAAGGTCCTTGATCAAACAAATACTCATCAGCATATCCTCCAACCCCTAACGACGTTGTTTGGGAGACTGATCTCATGGCTGTTCCTGTGATACCATCTGAAATAAAGGGTGGAAAATTGGAAAATAGCCCTTGAGAATAAAGATAAGATAATGAAATATAGTTGATTCCATCTTTAAAGTTTAAGGTAGATGTTAGAGATTGTAGATTCATATCTCCTGCTCCGTAATTGATATCGTCCATATACATATCTGATGCTGTTTCAACAAATGTGATCTTTGGGGTTAATGCAATGCCGGTTTCGGCACCAGAAATATTGTAAAAGTAAGGTTGGATTCCTGTGAAAAACCCAAAAGGGGATCCATTCATCTGTGGGGTCGACCCATAAGTTCCCATATCTTCTACCCCTATAAATACCCTATTTCCAAGATATGTTCCCGCACTAAGCCCCAGTGATTCATCTGTGTACGGGGCTATGTTTCCTGTGTCGAATCCATAATAGGCAGCACTGGCCAATGCAGAAATATATCCGTAATCATCAAAATTTGAATACATTACAGCAGGCATTATTTCGTAATAGGCGCCAGGTTCCGGTTGTGTTGTTGAAAAATTAACATTTGAATTTTGGGCAAACATTCCTGTAACCGAAAAATTTCCTTGTGGCGTGACTTGAAAAGGATTGGGATTAAGTATTGTCATTCCAAATGGTTGATATACCGCGGCCATAAGGGGTGCTGCAAGGGCCGGGACTCCGTCTTGGAGGTATGCATTGATCAAGGGAGACGAGAAATTCCCAGGTGAAATATTGCTTGGAAGAAAAGGATTAGACGTATTTGGCATGGTTCCATTCATAAAAGTTGGTGCGCCACTGGTGCTTTGGGCCGCTTCTGTTCCGTAAGGCCCAGAAGTGGGTTGAGAGTTCTGATTGGTTGGCTGGTTCATTGTTTGAGATTGTTGTGAACCATTCTGATTGGATCCTGTTTGTGGAGATGATCCTGGACCAGGAGATGATGCGTTAGGCCCTGATAAAGAAGGGGGCCCAACTTGCCCTCCTAATGCCCCCAATCCACCTGGAACCATCGATCCAGGTGGAACACTTGGAGAGATTTGTCCTGAATCAGGGGGTGCATTGTTAACGGGTCCGTATAGATTTCCAGCGAAAGCTTTTGATCCAAGCAATATTATTAGGGTTATGGCACTTATGAGGCGAAATTTCATGTTTGATGGTTTCCATTAATCTTTAATGGTTAATGTGGCGCTCCCTAATTTCTGAAGATCATCATGGTTTTAATGTGTTCTCAACATAATTATTTTAAAGCCTTTCCCAATATCTGATTGTTACCATCTCATATTGAGATCCTTCCAGTCTGGCAAAGTCTTCGCTAATTGATGATTACCCTAAAAGAAAAACTTTAAATTGTAGTCCATGATCTTTCTTATTTCATGAGATCGACACAAAGGCACGATCAGAATTTTCGTTCCGAATTGGGGATTGGACATGTATGTTCCCTAGCAGGGAAAGAACTCAGTTTGTCTGGATAACCAAGGATCGGCCAATTTCCGAATATTCATTTTAAGGTAAAAGATCTAAACAATAACCAAATGAAAAAGCAATATTTATGCCTAAAATGAAGGACGTCTTGGAAGGTTGTCTATCAAGTCTTGCTCTATCAAGGAATCTTCCGTCAGGATGTTTTACAAAGAGAATTTTAGGATTCAATCAGAATCGCAGTTAGGTATGGTAATTGCTACATTACGGCTTTGAATATTGTTGTTAGGGAAGGAATGAAAAAGTAGATAAAAAAGTTAAAGTTAAGGTGTTATTTGATTAAATCATAATGAATTCATTCGTTTAAGAACTTGGAGGAGATTCGATGGCAGTACCGGAGATTTCAGTTATTGTCACCATATATCGGGAAGGTCCTTTGATTAAAGAAACGATTGACTCGATTCTGTCTCAAACCCTTACAGATTTTGAAGTGATTTTGGTAGATAACAATGCTGATCCTGAAACCTGTTATTTTGCCTGTGAATATGTCAATAAATATCCCCAAATATTCAGGATAACAAAGGAGACGACCCAGGGGATAGCATCGGCTAAAAATAGAGGAATTAAGGAAAGTAATGGAAACTTTATAGTTTTTCACGATGGAGATGATATATCTCATCCGAATCGTTTCGAAATTCAACTTCAAGAAATCAGAAAAAAATCCAATCTTGCATTTGTCGGTTCCTGGTATGATCTTGTATCACCGGATAACACGGAAATCCTCAAAAAAGATGAATCCGAAACATTACCGAATTTTTGGTCCGAGGTAGAAGACGTCTTCAACAAATATTTTGTTCAGGTGTTTAGGAGGGAGAAATCTCTCCCAATCAAATTTCCATTGATTAGTTCATGTTTTTTTAGAAGAAAAGCAGTACTTGAAGCAGGATTTCATGATGAGCGATTGAATCCTCGATGGTATGAAGAAAACGAATTTCTACTGCGCGTTCTCGAAGTGGGTGATGGATGGATGCTTCCAGCTTCTTTGATTTCTTACAGAAAACATTCGGTGCATGGGGCTCTGATTATGAAAAATCAGATGAATTGGATCAATAAAATCCGGCATTTAAATGTTTTCTTTCAAATTCTAAAAGAGAGATATGAAGGACGCCCTGAAACAGCTTTATTATTAAATGAAATTAGATCTATCTTTTTAAGATATACGAGCCAATTTTTTTTACAGCATCCTTCGGGAACAGAACTTGGTCGTCTCGCCCTCAAAAGATCCATTCGATTCACTTCGAATGATCCAAAGGGGTATAGACTTCTTCTTAAAACGTATTTTCCAAAAATGTTTCATCCCAGCCTCTTTTGGTTTGACCAATGGATGACAGAAGATCTTCCCAGGGAAATCGACGCCCGATTTGTGAGAGATCTCTTTCAGTAAACCAGTGTGAGGACTATTTCCAATGAATCCAGAAGTTTCTGTGATCCTAGCCTTTTATAAAGAGGGAAAGGTCTTGGAGTCTGCGATAGAATCAGTCCTATCCCAGACATTTCAGAGTTGGGAACTTATATTGGTCGACAATAATGCCACTTCTGAAACGCGGTATGTCGCCGATTCATACGCCCAAAAACATCCCGATCGAATTCGTGTTTATCATGAGCCCGAGCAAGGAATCTGCTCCGCTAGAAATCGGGGAATCCTTGAGGCTAAAGGAGAGTTTATTGCTTGTTTGGATGGAGACGACCTTATGAAGCCGGAGCGCCTTCGTCGCCAGTACGACGTATTATCCTCTCGACCCGACCTCGCTCTTGTAGGTTGCCATTACGATCTTCTTTCCTTTGATGGGACAAGGATTCTTGAATACAATATTCAAGGTTTTGCTCATAGATCACAGAATATTCTTGAGTGGAAGTCGTACTTGCAAGCCCTGTATCGTCCATTAAATCTTCCCCATCAAAAATCCTTTGATCTCTTTGCTGGAGCTGTTTTATTTTTTCGTAAAAAAGATGCAGTCGAAGTGGGCCTATTCAATACTCTCTTAAATCCGAGAGATTTAGATGATTTTGAATTTTGTCTGCGGATGTTTGAAAGGGGAGGTTTCGAACTTATTCCTGAACCGTTGCAATTTTACCGGGCAGAATCAAGTGAAACTCGAAGTACCAAATATAAAGATAAAAATACAAAAAAGGCTCTCATGAAACTTCAGATTTTTTTCTCGATTCTCTGGGAGCGTTACGGAAAAAACTTTCCTGAAAATCACAGGATTTTTCGACGTCTACAAGCCTTTCATTTAATAAATTTTGGGTCATTTCTTATGAGATGCTCTCATGGGAAGGAGATCGGAGCTTCTTTCATTCGAAGAGGCCTTTTAGCCGATCCTTTAGATATTCGAAATTGGAAATGGGCTTTGAAAACATTTTTTCCTAAGAGATTTCATAAACGATTTTTTGATTATGACTTTGAGGATGAAAAATATTTAGATTTTGATAAAAATTTTTCAGACAACTTTTTACGATGGCCATTAGATATTTTCAAATGTTGAAAAATAATAAAGAATAAATCAATAAACTTTTACCTTTCATATTCTATATCAATATCTAAACATCAATGAAAGACTAAATTCAAATATATTTTGACGGTGAACTCTTAAACTCCTTCTTTAAAGTATAGTCCAGGAGGCAAACAAAGAATGCGTCCTTCTCTCTCCAGATTCTTTCTTTTGATTTTTTTTATTTTGATCTCCGGAACCGGGCTCATCTTTTTTGCCATGCACTCTCACTCCATCCATTCATGGGCAAAAAATACTATTCGACCGATTGTTCGCTCGTCTCCAGTTTTAGAGCATATAAAAAAGATTGTTTTATCTTTACGGAAAGAGACAAAGATCTCTGTCCCATTTCGTGATGCGATTGCAAATATTGATTATAATCCGGATATTCCCAAGGGGTTTGTCGGAAGTCGGGCCGAACAGAATGGAAAAATCATAAGCTGGATTAGTCCATTTTCAGATCGCATACCGCCCACAGAAATTCCAGAAATTTCTCAGATTCATGAATCTGGTCAAGCAAGACCATTGATTTTGACAGGGCTCAAGGGAGAGACCCTTTCCTTTCAACTTGTTCTGAGGTCCCCGACGGCTTTCTCAAATATAAAAGTCTTTCTCGCTTCCGATGATTCTGATGGTTCCTGTATTTCCATCCATCGTTTTCTTGAGGTTTACATGCACCTCATGATCCATGCCGGAAGTAAATACGGACCTCTCAAGGAGCTTGTGAATCCAGACCCTCTCGTTCCATTTGATGATCCCTATTCTCCTGGTCACGTTGTCGTTCCTTCGATTTCTTTGAAGCCAGATACAGATCAGCCGGTATGGATAGATGTTCATTACGCGAGTCGATGTCGCTCTGGTCTCCATAAAGGAACATTGACGATTGTGTCACATGGAAAAACGATTAGGAAAACACCAATTACCTTCGAAATTCTAAACGCTCAGCTTCCAAAACATTCGAGCCTTACACGATGTATCGAGTTTTACGTATCACGTTTTTACCATGGGGAAAACATTCATAACGATGAAGAGTTTCAGAGCCTTTACCAACGTTATTTCAAGGTTGCACACAATTATGGTTTTGTGACCAACGATGCGGGAGATATTAAACCAAATGTGAATTGGGATTGGAAAACAGGAGTCCCGACCTCGATCGACTGGAGTTATTACGATCATCTTTATGGACCTATGATCTCAGGAAAGCTCACCGGATCTGTTCCGAATATCTGGTGTCTTCCCGTTCAAACATATTCTCTTGGAATCGGATGGTGGGGAGGATTTGCTGTTCTTCAGCAGCACCCCTCCAATATAAGAGATTGGAAAGGTGTACCGGATATTGCTGCACAAAATCTTGCCAAGCTTCTTGTACAGCATTGGAAAGAAAAAGGATGGCCAATTGATCAAAGCTTCGTTTATCTCATTGATGAACCAAATCATAAGCTGATCTATTACCCGGATACCTATAAGTTGATCGCTGCTTCTGCCCATTCGCTTCATAAGGGGTCCGCTAAAATTAAGGTAATGATTACCGATGCCCCCTATGAATGGCTCAAGATGCAGAAAGGGCATGACAAAAGCATCATGAAAGGAAATATCGACATCTGGGCAGCTCATGGAGAAACTTATATACCAAAACTAATGACAGAAAGGCAGAAAAAAGGGGAAAAGATTTGGTTTTACCAGGCAGGTCCCCCATTTCTCGGGCAAAACGATCTTTCCAGCACGGGTATCGGAATGCGTATGTGGTTCTGGACAGCATGGAAATATCGGGTGAATGGAGTATTTTACTGGGCCTCCACCTTTTGGAATGACAATACGAAAGAGCACAACCCCTATACATCGGGAGGAAATGACGATGGAGTGATCTTCTACCCCGGACATCAGCTTCATTTTCTTGGTTACCCTGATATCGATGGACCGGTTCCCTCGGTTCGCTCGTCTCAATGGCGCCGTGGATATGAAGACTACCGGTATCTTGTTTTGCTTAAGAGAATGGGATTGGGGAAAAAGGCAGACCAATATGTCAACCATTTGGTTCATCGGGCATTGGATGATGGTGGATACATCCCTTACTGGCGAAATCCTCTCTGGTGGAAACCGGGAAACTGGGATCACGATCCAAGAGTGTGGCACCGGGTTAGGGTGGAGATTGCCAGACTCCTGGCCAGCAAGAAATCTCCCTCATAAGGATCTCTAACGGAAAGATTCGTTGGCATTTTATTTGCTTGATAGTTTGTTGGAAAATGAGAGTTTTGGTGAGTGGATGAAAATCGCATGAAGACAGTGAAAAGTTTAATAAGTCCTCATGTGGCGGGATCACACCCAGAAATCCAAAATAAGTCTGACTCGGGAGACTTTGGAATGTTCTATCTGGAGAAACGGAAGAAGGATCACTCCATTCTTCGTACCGTAAACCTCTCGAACGAATTTGCAGAAAAATACTTTAGAACAGATTGCTTAGCGGAGTATTCTTCTCCACGGAAGCATCATTTTCTATCAGGAGATTTCTGAATGATGGAGAAGACTGAGTCTCCAGAAGTGTCTGTCGTGATCACCATGTATCGGGAAAAGGAACTCTTGGCCGAAACTGTCGAATCCGTTCTCGCTCAAACCTTTCAGGATTTTGAAATTGTCCTGGTCGACAACAATTCGGATTCTCAGACAGTGGAAGTGGCAAAACACTATGTCCAGCAGTATCCGAAAAAGGTCCGGTTGGTCAAGGAACCTGTTCAGGGAGTTTCTGCGGCAAAAAATCGAGGAATTCTAGAAAGTCGGGGACACTATATCGCTTTGCATGACGGGGATGATCTGAGTCATCCGGAAAGGCTTGAGCTTCAATGGAACTGTCTCAAGGAGCGGCCAGAATTATCTGTGGTTTGTTCCTGGTTTGATCGGGTCGATTCTGATGGAAAGACAGTCATCAAAAAAGATATTTCGGAATCAACCCCCGAGTTTTGGTGGATGAACGAAAGAATAATCAAAAAATTTTTCCCTCACCGTTTGTCTTCGGATCCAAAATCTCCTCTGAACTTCTCACTTATTTCAACGACTTTTTTTAGGAAAGAAACGGCAGTTTCTGTCGGTATGTTTGATAATCGATTCAATCCACGATGGTTCGAAGACTTTGAATTTCTTTTAAAAATGTATGAAAAAGGAGAGTTTCATAAGATTCCAAAATCTCTTTTACGCTACAGGATGCACACACCGGAACGTGCCACCATCCTTCGCAAACAAATGAATTGGGTTGCTCTCGTAAAGCATATGGATCTTTTTTATCAGATTTTGTGGGAAAGATTTCAAGATCGTTCTCCAGAATCAAAAAAAATATTCAATGAACTCAGAGCATATTGGCTTCGATATATCGCTCCATTTTTTCTTCAATACGAGGAGGGCCAGACTCTCGGAAGAAGAATCCTGGCTCGTTCCATCAGACATTATCCTCAGGATTGGACAAGTTGGAAGCTTTGGATGAAAACATTTTTGCCAAGATCGTCTTTTCCCAAGATATTCTGGTTCGACTCCATGGTCAAAGGGCCGCTCCCTGAAGAGGCGACTTTCGAAATGGTCGAAGGGATATTTCGACAAAGCGATTCTTCGGTTGTGCCATAACTGAACAACCCTCGACTATAAGTCGAGGGGTTCTAAGGATTGTCGATCGGAAATCGACTATCATCAGCGATCTGTTCACCTTCCTGATCGTCGATGTATTCC
>CAZXLU010000053.1:0-8412 GCA_964641875.1 Candidatus Woesearchaeota archaeon
CCTGTCTGCGGCTATGAGAATCCTGAAAACGCAAAGTATTGCATGGAGTGCGGGGCGAAGCTGGAATGACTATAATATCAGAATTGTTGTTACAAGGGGAGGGCAAAATACAGATAGTAGATGAACCCAGATTCACTGCAACATCCAAGTTACCATGGTGTGATCTTAATGTAGAATTAAAAATCAATATATTTACTGGCAAATATAGAAAATACGATGAAAAATTGGGTAAAACTGAACTGGATATATACTATACATTAGATAATATATTTTTATCAATTTATTTAGGAAACGTATTATTAGGAATTTCAGCACCATTAAATAAACAGCTAAACCAAAACAATTCAAATAGTTCAGTATTCCATATAATCCTGAACACTTTCAATGTCAATTATATTGAATCGTTAAGAATGGATGATATCATTATGAATATGAGGGTTACTGGAATATATAGTGGGGATATTTCAAAAGATGACAATCAATATACTGTACTTACTGGTGAAATGTTTACATTGCCTTTCCAAATGAAATTTTCAGAGAAACAATGGCTAAAACTTCTCTCTGAGATGGGCTATGGTGAAAAAATGGTTATTGCTATTGATAGGCCTAAACTGGAAGGTTATCATGAGGCACTAGATTTTATTGAAAAGGCAAATACAGGGATTTCAAATAACGGCAATCCAGATGATATAATAAAGAATTTAAGGTCTGCATGGAAGAGTATGCATACATATCTGCAAAAGTATAATGATGAATTAAGAGCTGAAATAAATGGACAGTCCAAGGTCGATATTAAGGATCCAAAACCCGAAAAAGTAGAGAAGGTAAAGGATGATACAATTAAACTTTTAGAGACTTTAAAATCATTAGAGGATGATATTTATAATTTAACACACATCGGGGCCCATCCTGAAACATACACTTCCAACAGGGAGGATGCACTACTAGCCTTTAGACTTACCATATCGTTGATGTCATATTATTCTGGCATCTTAAAGAAAATATCTAATAATGAGGAGGATGGAGAATGAATAGTGTTACCGAGGACTATATAGAAGAAATGTTAAGAGCAATTGACAAATTAAGAGATAAAATTAATAAATATAAAGACCAATATTCAAAAAACGAGTGGCTTGTTCGATATTCATTAATAGACCCATTTTTAAAGCTGTTGGGATGGGACCTAGAAAACCCTGAAGAAGTTATACCGGAATTAGGAACCCCGACGGGCAGGCCTGATTATACATTATTTAAAAGCAATAAAAAGCTGGCATTTATAGGTGCTAAAAAACTTGGTACTGATGAGAATATAAATCAGCATTTAAATTATTGCATTGGGGAAGGCGTTGGATATTTTATCACCACAGACGGAAATCGTTGGGGTGTATATGACAACTCATTATTTTTAAAACCTATACATGAGAGAAAAACTATTGAATGGTCAATACTTAATGACCCTTTAGAAGTGATCCTGATCAAAGCCTTGTATATCTCAAAACGGTTTTTTGGTTTAAAATATGGTGAATTTAACAATTCGAAGCCAAATAACATAACTATAAATAATAATGAGGATAAAGGTCTAAGTTATAATACTCGCCCCAAGAAAATAGTTAAACCTACGAATAAACAGATTAAAAGTATTAATATAAATGGTCAATATATAAATACAAATTCAGCAAAAGGTGTATTAATTAATACCTTTAGATGGCTATTAGATAATGGCTATCTAAAAAATATTTCAATTCCATTAAAATCCGGAAAGATAAGATATTTAGTTAACACACGCCCAGTAGATCAGAAAGGAAAATCTTTTAAAAACCCTGCCACGGTAGAGGGTTATTATATTGAATGCGATAACAATCACGATAGGTCCATAGCCCTAGCAAAACTATTATTAAAAGAGGCGGGTCTGGATCCAGATATATTAAAAATTGAAACGTGGTGATAAAGATGTACAGTGTAAATTTGATAAATGAGATATTTTCCAATTCAGATATAAAATATGGCATTTCCTTATTCGGGCAAAATGAGATAGATGAAATAGAGAAAAATATTACAGAAACTAATGGCAAATTTTATATAGAAAATATAATCGATGGAAGGCTTAAATTAGCCAAACCAGAAGAAATAGTGCGGCAACTTTGGGTGAACAGGCTTATAAATAAATATAATTATGAAAAAAATAGAATAAAATTAGAATATCCTATAACATTTGGTTCAAGGAAAGATTTCGGGTCTGCAGACATAGCAGTATTGACTGAGAAAAGCGGGAAAATAATAGATGAACCATATATTTTCATAGAAACAAAAAGACCCAGTCGAAATGATGGATTGAAACAGTTAAAAAGTTACTGTAATGCCCGGGGATCTCCGATAGGGGTCTGGTCCAATGGAAACGAAGTTATATTTCTGCATAGGGAAGAACCTAACATATACATTAATATGAATGATATCCCCCGTGCATTCCAGCCACTAGACGACCTATTAAATAAACCTGTTAATATTGAGTGGCTGGAAAATAATAACGTATTAAATCATGGAAAGACAACATTAAAAAAAATAATAGAGGATTTGGAGGAGATGGTTCTTGGAAATTCTGGTGTAGACCCATTTGATGAGTTATTCAAATTAATATATTCTAAACTATATGATGAGTATATGGGCATAAATGACAAGGACAGATCATATACTCTAAAATTTTATAGCGGGGCGAAAACACCTGAACAGATATACAATTCAATTACACATTTATTTGAAGATGCAAAGAATCTTTGGCCAGGAGTTTTTGATAAGGGAGAGAAAATAAAAATAAAAGAAGATTTATTAAAAGAGGCAGTTTCATTCTTGCAAAATGTTAAACTGTTCTATTCGAATTTAAGCATCATAGATGAAGCATTTGAATATCTTGTTCCACAAACTTCAAAAACCAAAGAGGGCCAATTTTTCACTCCAAGACCTATTGAGGATATGTGTGTCAAAATGTTAAATCCAAAATTCAGTGAATTCATCGTAGATCCAGCATGTGGTTCAGGAGGATTTTTGCTTCACTCGATTATGTATATAGATGGCTCTCAGTTAAATGGCAAATCACTATCAGAAAGGGGGAAAGCATTTGCTAAAGATCATGTTTATGGTCTGGATTTTTCTGAAAAAGCAATAAAGGTGTCGAGGGCTGTTAATATAATAGTCGGAGACGGGAAAACCCATATATGTTATGATAATTCTTTAGATTATCATCACTATTCAGATGAGACTAAGTCAGTTTTAAAAGGATTCCAAATCGGCAATAACTATAAAGACCTGAAATTCGATGTTTTATTGACTAATCCTCCATTTGCCGGAGATGTACATGAAAAGGATTTATTAAGTTCTTATGATCTCTCAAGGAAAAATGGTACCACTGTCAAAACAATTGACAGGCACATTCTATTTATTGAAAGATCACTTCAAATCGTAAGGCCCGGTGGCAGGCTGGCAATAGTTTTACCTCAGGGTATTTTTAACAATGCAAATGCAGAGTATATAAGAAATTATATTATGGAAAAGGCAAGAATTCTGGCTGTAGTGGGTCTCCATATTAATACATTTAAGCCATATACAGGAACAAAAACAAGCATAATATTTTTAAAAAAATATACAGATAAAGAGATGACATACATAGAAAGTTCAAAATTAGCTTATATCGATGAGTTCAAGCTCTATTTAAATGAATTGCGATCAAAATATGACAATATAGATTATAATTCAAATATAGAAAATTTAGACGATAATTGTTTGTCAAATTTCATAGATTCCAATTTTAATGAAAATATAGATATATCAGATTTATTAATGAAAAAGGAAGATTTAGAAGAGGAATTACAAGGATTAACTAAAACGACAGAACAGAATATCAAAAGATTTATAAATAATCAAAAACAAGCAATAAAGAAATTAGAAAATGAAATGAGGGGAAAAACCACTGGCGGTAAAGTCTATTTAGCCCTTAACGACGAAAAAATTACTGAAGAATTTAAGAAATATTATATAGATAATAGGATAGTGAAAGAAATGAATTATAAAATCTTCTTCGGAGTTAATGAAAAACCACTTAAAGACAATTCCGGCAATTATATCTTTAAACGGGATTCTAGTGGAAACCTTATACACTATTCTGATTTAGATGAAATAGCAGATGCCTTTACCAAGTTTGCAAAAGATGAGTATGAAAATGGAGATAAGGACTTTGATTTCTGGGGTCATTAAATGGTTGAATACAATATATTAAGCCCTAAAAATATAGAAGCGAATAAACGCTTAGATGCCGAATATTACAGGACTGAATATCTGCAATTAGAAGAAAAACTTGATAAGCACAAAAATGTTAGGTTGAATAAAATAGCTAAAATAACTGACGGGGACCATGATAGAAGGGATTATACAGCAAATGGCATATTGTTTTTGAGGTCTCAAGATATCTTCGAATATGGGATTATTGTAAAAGAACCGGTTTATATTTCCGATACCACAGCAAAAAAATTATCCAGGTCTAAACCCGACGACGGAGATATTTTAATGACAAAAACTGGTAGTGTCGGCACGACCATAGTATTCAATACCAAGTACATTCATAATGCCAATATTCCGGCAGATATATCGCGGATTAAAATAACCGATCCGGAAATTAATCCTTATTTCTTTTCAATGTATGCTAATACGAATACCGGTAGAAAATTCATCTATAGATTAATGTCCGGTTCCGGTAGGCCTAGAATAACGCTCAATAATATCAAAAATATTAAGATTCCTATCTTAAACACTATTTATCAGGAACAAATAGAACAGGCAAGTAAAGCATTATATGAATATTATTATAAATCCATGAAAATGCTGGAAAATGAAATTGATAGGATTAATTCTGGTTATCAAACATCGTTATACAACGCTAGATATGAAACTCAAAAAATCCCAATTCAATATATAGCGTTTAATCATAGAATCGATGCGGAGTTTTACAATCGTTCTTATATAGATATTTTAACTCAAATTAAAAAAAATAATTTTGCAAAATTAATATATTTTGTAGATGTAATTAAACCTAATTTCGATCCCAGTAAATGCCCAGATCAAAATTTTAAGTATGTAGAATTATCGGACATAGATCCCAAATTGGGGTTGATAAATAATTCTACTGAAATGCTTGGATGTGATTTGCCAAGCAGAGCTAAAAGGGTGTTAAAGGAGAATGATATAATTATTTCTTCGGTGGGAGGGTCATTGGACAAGGTTGCCATTGTGGATAAGGGAAACGATGGTTCTATAGCCTCAAACGGATTTATTCAATTAAGGCCGGTGAAAATCAATCCAGAAGTATTGCTATTACTAGCAAAGAGTATTGTTTTACAGTCACAATTGAAAAGGTATTCAACTGGAACTATACTGGCATCGGTTAATTGCAATGTGATTAAAAATTTCATAATACCAACATTCAGTCCGGAGGAAAATAATAGAATGTCTGATTACATTAAAAAGTCCCATTATTTAAGAAATAAAGCCATACATCTACTAGAAATAATAAAACATTCTCTAGATATAGCAATTGAAGAAGATGAGAGTAAGGCAATAGAATATTTGCTGAGGGAAAAAGATAAAATTGGTGGTTCTAATGAGTAGTGATTTTGCAACCCTTTATATTTCAAATGATCTCGATGCTAGCTATAAATTAAATTATTCCAAAGTGTTTAAAGAGATTTTAAAATATATTTTAGGAAAAAACGTTACTGTTAACCTTATAATAAGTGTCAATAAAAATGGGAAAAAATATACAAGTAGCTTTATCCATTCTGAGGCGAATAATGATTTACACTGGAGAATCAAAGTAAATATAGAACATTCTGGAAATTATAAAAGGCTTTATCTAACATTAAGCCCTGAATTTAAAAGAAAGTTAATAACTGTAAGGAAAGACATAGAGGACATAGCTATTAAAGACATAGATTATTTTAAGAATAAAATTGGTAATAAAATAAATATAAATGTAAATCAAGAATTTATAGAATTTACGGCATTTTCATATAGTTTGGAGAACAAAATATCGATAAAGGATTGGAATGTACAATTTGACCAGTACGCTGGGTCAAGCTATGCGGATTTTATTGGTAACACTAAATTACTATTAAACCGTATTCAAAATCCTAAAACTTTTAAATTCAGGATTGTAAATCTCACAGGATGCCCAAACAACGACAATACTATTAAGGAAATAATAGCAATATTAGAAAAATATGGGATAAACCTAAATTTATACTATAATGCGAATGATTATACAAAGATTAAAACTTTATCAAGTACCTCAGAAATAATCAATATTATCCTTATAAAGAAAAATGATGGGCAGAATTATTATGATTCCAAAGAATTCTTTTTGGGACAAAACTTGCCATTTCAGCATATTATTATTGACGGAAGGCTTTTAACTAATCTATCTGCACAAAATATGATGATATTAGAAATTTATAAAAAAACACACATACAGGACTTTTATCTACTTCCAGATCACTTCTCATATGAGCCAATTGGGGGTTTCCTATATCTTGATGTTGATTCATTGTTTGATCCTGTAAATAATAATTATTCAAATTATCTAACTATATCTTATATATTTTCACAGAATCTTAATTATTCTGAAGAAAAATTATTATCTTTAGACAATATAAAAATTCGCTCTAAGAAGGACTATATGAATATAATTGACGTTGAGGGTGCTGTGGATTTTATATTGTCCGGGAACGAGGCTATTGGAAAATATGCTAATAATTCTTATGGTAATTATTACTTTAATTTAATAGTAACTAAACAATTAAACAGAAAAAGTATGAACTCGCTTATAACA
The DNA here is from genome assembly GCA_964641875.1 of Candidatus Woesearchaeota archaeon. GTDB lineage: Archaea > Nanobdellota > Nanobdellia > Parvarchaeales > Parvarchaeaceae > Parvarchaeum. The sequence continues at coordinate 6,872 of CAZXLU010000053.1, forward strand.
GCTCTTATTAAAAAGAATATAAACATAAATAAAATTTATTATGTGAGCAATTATAAATTAAGATTTGCTGATAATAATAATTATTATAATTCAAGCTATACTGATCATTACTATAAGATTATAGGTAAAAATATGGCAGTTATCAAAATGGCAACAGATAAATTTCTATTCCCTCAGCTGTTTAGCACCTTTGTGAAAATCTTATATCCTCGAGATTCAGACATCACATGCTATGACATTAAGAATATTATATGGCTTTCAAAAAAAAGATTATATCGTGCATATAGCCTTAAGAATATGACGCTATTGGAACCGGTATCAATAATAAATAAAAATATGCAGTTTATAAAGAATATTAAAGGTGGCGTTAACATTAATCTTTTGATATAGTTCTTCGCAATATTAATTAATAACTTTAAGAATAAGGTAATCAAATGGATATAAATGATTATACTTATAAACATCAGATTATAAGGCAGGCTGATTACCTTATAAATCAATTATCCGGTAATTCCATCAATGGTGTTCAATTAAATCCAAAAACTATATTTATCATCAAAATCTTTGCGTATGTTGGAAATAAAGTCATAAATATTAATGATCCCCCAAGATTTAAAGAATTAAAAAGTATCATAAATGATTTTCTAAATTCAAAACTTACTGATAAGGAACTATTAAATTATATAAACTACCTCGAAGATAGTTTAAATAATATTAATATAGGTGGGGCATTATTAATTGATATACTAGATCAACTAGAATTTTTAATTATTTTAAAATATTTGAACCAATCTCTTAATTTTCTTGATACTGGGCTTATTAAGAATTTATTGACGAAGATCAACAATATTGGGAATTATGAAGATGTTGTTTGTTTACTTAATCTCTATATGGACAATTATAATAAGGATACCTTTCCGTCAAAACCTCTTGACAAAATACCTTTAGAAAGTTTGATAGAATTAAAGCTTAATGAAATTATATCAAACACTGATAGAGAATTTTATAAGAAATTAAAGACTAGAAGATTTTTATTTATAAAAAATGTCTATGATAAACTTGACCTCCTTGATAACAATAATATACTAAAACCATCAGCAGATCTAATCTATAGTATTTTTCTTGCCGCATCAGTATTAAAATTGCTAGAATATAATAATATTATATCCATAAATAAATATGAAAGTATGAATTATCTTGATAAAGAATTAGATAAAACTATGGTTGAAAAAGAAATTAAAAATAACACAGAAAATAATAGGAAGGAGCTTATGACATTTAGTTTACCATTCCAAAAATACGCTGATAAATTTAATACGTCTTTGTTTGTGGTAGTTCTTTTTTATTCAATAATATGGCTTATTTTCTCTATATTCTTATATTTTAGAATTTTTGATGTGTGGGTAAGCTTGTTAAGTATATTAGTGGTATTTACAGGTTATTTATTAGAAGAAAGTTACATTAAATCATATAAAAAAAATAAATAAATTTAGTTATGATACAGCAGCTCATATCTCTTGGAATCCTTAACATGCTTATTA
>CAZXLU010000054.1:0-8140 GCA_964641875.1 Candidatus Woesearchaeota archaeon
AGATGATCTACAGCTGGCCCACACACGACGCGATGTATATGAACAGAATCACGAGTACTGCCATGATAATGATTCCGTCTCATAATGGGAGAAGCCATACAAAAGAGGAATATTCGAGTGATGCGGACCTTGTAAGAGGGTTAAAAGTTCTGAAATCAACAGTCGATACACTATAATGAAGTTAATCTATAATCTCCCAATTTTTCTGATATTTGTCAAGTTGCGTTTTCGTATAGTCATCCATGGGGTGCTCGCGATCTGGAATGTCGACGCTTTTCTTGACCCCAAATAGTTCTGTGGAATAATATCTCGTAGCTGTGTCATTCAGCATAATCACTATATTCTTAAGTTCCGGATGCTTTTTTGAGACTTTGACGGCTGCAGCTAAATTTGCACCGGAGGAAATACCCGCAAGTATCTTTTCTTTGCGTATGAGATGTTGTGCCCACTTTACCGATTCCTCAGAACTCACTTTCACCACGCCATCAAGAATGCTCAAATCCAGATTGCGGGGGACAAAACCATCACCTATTCCTTCTATCCTGTGAGACCCCCATTTCCTGCTGGAAAGAAGTGGTGCCTCTGACGGTTCTGCAGCGAATAATTTCAGGTCCTTCTTTCTTTCCCTCAGGTACCTTCCCACTCCCGTTATCGTCCCGCCTGTCCCCTGGGTTACCACAAATGCGTCCACCGTTCCTCCCGTCTGTTCCCATATCTCCGGACCAGTTGTTTCATAGTGTGCAGCTATAGCATCGAGATTAGTGTACTGGTCCGGAAACCAGTATTTTTGAGGATTTTCATTCACAATCCTTTTTGCCTTTTCATATGAAAGGTCAACGTCACTTTCCGCACCAGGGGTTTCTATTATTTTCCCCCCCAGTTGCCTTATGATTTCCTTCCTTTCATGACTCATACCCTCTGGCATGATGATTGTCACGTTGAATCCCAACATGGTTCCTATCCACGTGCACGCGATGCCTGCGTTTCCAGTACTGACTTCGATGATATCCATCCCTTTCTTCAAGGAACCTCTGTTGATAGCCTCCATTATTATTCTGTAATAAACTCGGTCTTTTAGACTCCCAGATGGATTAAGGAAATCACACTTACCGTATACGCTGGCGGATATGCTTGCGTCCTTCGTTGCCTGATTTAATTTTACTAATGGCGTCCTCCCGATTGCTTGTGAAATACTGTTTAAAGCATTTTCATTAGCCTTCCATTCTATTCTCATTTCTTCGACCCATTATTGAAAAATTTCATTCTATTTATATATGCGCACCTCAAGAGTTTTGGTACACGCATGTAAAATCTCAGGGCTGCCCTTATTGTATCATGTGATGAAGACCTCGTTTATGAACGTATACATTGGACCATGATGGGAACTGCCTTCACTGCCCTTTCCGCATACACGAATTAACATTGTGATGCAACCTGATCATAAAGCGGGCGCAGGTAATGAGCACCCATAAGGAAGAATTCTGGATTCTGTCCTAAAAAGCCATTCAGCAGTTCCCATTTGCCAGCGTGTCCGGATTCAGTCATCATCAAGTCCTGAGAGTTTTCTTTCTGTGAGCGCTGCATTCAAGTACTTCCATTCCTTCCTCTCCTTGAGAATAGTGTATATCATCCTCACGAGCTTTCTCATTAATGATGAATTCCTTGTCTCTTGAATTACGAGGAAGAAGGATGAAAGCTTGATTGAGTCAGGGAAACTTTCAACTGATATGGGTGGGATTCTGTTATACAGTCGGTATAAATACTAACGACAGAAACTCTCTATTCCTGCGCCCATTCATCTCTATCATACTCGTTCATTTATCATTCCCAAGGAATCTTGAAACCATGTTTCCAGTGCCCTGTTCTCCCCCCTGAAAATTTTGTCACCTCTGAGCCTTTTTTTGGCAATTGGTGAAGTGAAAAGGTACACAGTCCTCCTTTCCGTTTTTATGATCATTGGAGGAATGGCCCCTCTGGAGTCCCTGAGCCTCTTGAATGTTCCATCATATCCTACCTCCATCCCTTTAATTGTTCCCCTGTTCATCGTAAAAACTAAATTCTTTTGGTTGTCATAGAACTTGAGGTCGTCACCTGATGCAAGTACATACCCCTCATGCTTGTGAAGAGGTTTCCCCATCGGCTGAGAGGTGTGTGCAACAAGCCATCTCTCTCTGGAACTAACCTGGTCTAACTCATCAGAAAAGATCCAAAGTGCCCTGAAGAACATCCCTGATGACCTTATGATGTTCTCTATGTACTTGCTCCTGGGTACGTCTCCCCTGACAGCATCTATCACCTGCACTATTTCGTCGTCCAGGGATATGCTTATCTTCTCTACCATAGCTATCTTATTAGCTATCGGGAGCAAGTATTTATATATTTACTACTAGTAGTAATAGTAATACCATTATGAAAAACTGCCTTCCACTTCCTGCAGACACAAACTAGCATAAACGAAGGAGACCTCTTTGATAGATGGTTATACTCCACTTATGAGGTACGGTTCTCTTATCCGAGTGTCTAGCGCTCAGGGTGGCTGTTCATAAGGAAGACCATTGTCCTCTGTTCCTTTGATGAGTCAGGGCTGGGAATTGTGCATTTGCAGTTCCGTTTGCAGTCTTGTGTCATCACATGACCAGCGGGCCAGTGAGGCAGGCTGTACAGCCTGGATCTTGTTATATGGTGCTTCCACTGATCATGGTAGAACGAAATTTCATGACCACAGTTACTGCAAGTGCCCAATCTCACGGTCTCGAGATGCATATTGCTCCACTGCAAACATCTCTCTTCTCGATAAATATGTTGGGCCTGCAGCGACATCCGGACGTCGGTAGCTTGTTTTTATCTCTCCATATAAGAATGTAAGCAATCTTACATCTTGATGGAGAGGGGAATTACCGCTCCCGAATCTACCGGCCCTTCCCCCCTCTTCTGGATCGAGCAGATTCAGCTTGAGACCCGCTCGTAGAATATCACGGTGTCTGCAGACGGAACGTTCTTTCCCACCTCCCCCATCTGTGTAGCTACAAGGACCTGATGTCTCCTTCCCTAAATTTCTGCAGAGCCAGATCGCTCCTGAATATAGGTTAGTTCCTTATAGCGCTCATTTCACATTAGAACACCGTATCACGGTAAATGGATAACCTGATAGCTGAGGGGTATTAAAGATTCTGAGTGTATGATGAGATAAGGGAATACTGAGAGAATCATACGTCAGATGCCTTTAACAGACGACGGGAAGTCAGTATCACTAGTAAAATTAGCAGAATATGGGAAAGTTGACGCAATATTTTCATTAAACAGAGCAACCAACGTAACAAACCTTAAATTCTAAGGTAATTACACATGGTGAATAGGGCGGATTCCCTGGTAAACGAAGGGAAAGTGAATATAGCTATCGTAGGTCTAGGAGCAGTTTCTAAGTTTCAGCTTTCTGCCCTTAGAAATATTCCGAGCTTTAAACTAACAGCCGTGTGTGATCGAGATCCAAGCAAGAATGTCGCACCGGAGGTTCCATTTTACGAAAGTGTCGAAGATATGCTTGATTCTAGCAATGACATTGATGTCGTGTTAGTATCTGTCCCCACTCACGCGCACTACTCAGTTGGAAAAGTTGTATTGGAAAAGGGAAAACATTTACTGATTGAAAAACCCGCTGCCGAAACGGTTTCCCAATTTAACGACCTAATAAAAATTTCAATGGAAAACAAAAGGATGCTGGAATTTGCCCTGCATTTCAGATACTCCGAAGACGTAATATGGCTCAGGTCACATCTAGAAGGGCTGAAAAGTGGATATGGCGCCATAAACGGTTTTTATACATCATTTAATGACCCATACTTCAGCAGTGGCAAACTATTTCCGGAAGCAGCAAGTCTATCAGGGAGTTGGCTGGATAGCGGCATAAATGCCCTGAGCTGCCTGGCAGATTTAATCAGTGATATAAAGTTTCAAGATGGCACTACGACGCGGTTCCAGGGAGTTGACGTGCAGAGCAATGCCTTCTTTACGTTCAAGTTAGAAGGAAATGAAAGAGGATATGGCAGCATAAATACAAACTGGACAAATGGCAGTAGAGCTAAATCGACTAAGCTCTTTTTTTCTGATGGCTTAACTGAAATTGAACTGGATCACACCGATCACTCGGTTAAATTACACAGGAATGGAGAAACGAAAGTGATGTTTGAATCACCTCGAAATGAGAACAGACTGACTCAGCATTACATCCATGTTTTCAACGAATTCCTGAAGGATTATAGACAGCAGAAAACCAATTTGGAATTTTCAAGACTAGTTCACTTGCTTCTTTTCTCTGCAATGAGAAGTGAAGACGGAGGAAGGATATCAAATGGAGCCAAGATTTAAAGCAGTAAGGAAATTTACTGACCGCGAGGAACCAACAAACATCTTTTCAGCTTATATTGAAAATCTTATCAGAGAAAGTAAGAGTCCAAAAGTACTGGTATTCTATGGGATCGGTGGGGTGGGAAAAACTAGGCTAATATCACATCTAAGGGAAATGACAAAGGAGATTGATGAAAAATTCAAAGAAGAAAACGGATCTTCCATAATACGCACAGTATCCATAAGCTTAGACGTCTACGAGTTTGATACCCCTGTATCAATACTGATATCTCTAAGAGATCAACTTGGAATTCCCTGTGTTCTGTTCGATTATGCCTTATTCAAATACTGGGCGCTCGTAGGACATTCGCCACTGGAAGTGAAGAAATGGTTTGAAAAGGATAGCATTGTAAAAAAAATCATAGAGGCCGCCTTGTCCTATACATACATCCCACTTTCTCTGGTAGAAGAAGTACACGATGTTGTCAGAGTACGATTTTCCAATGTTTATGCAGAGAATAAGCAGGACTTTGAAAGGGTGAGGTCAGTCAAAGATGATGCAACGGAGCTGTCCACTCTTCTTCCAATATTCCTAGGGAAGGACATATCAACTGAAGCAAGGGAACGCGGTCTTAGATACGTATTCTTCATAGATTCTTTCGAATCAATCAGGCTAAAATTTGGACTTTCTGGTTCCAGAAATTATGCGGAGCAGTTCCTGATGGACCTTATTCTTTCAGCAGGAAGCAGCCTATTCGTAATAGCCGGTCGAGAATTTCTTAAATGGCAGGACCTGGACCCCGTCTGGCAGGATAAACTGGATCAACACATAATGTCAGCTCTGACCCCAGAAGATTCAGAATATTTCCTTAAGTCAGTTCCTATCGAAGACGACAAAATCAGAAACGCAATAATTGAAACATCAGGAGGACTCCCACTATACCTAGATTTGTGTGTTAGCATATACGAACGACGTGTGTCAGAGGGTCTATCCCTTAATGTCTCTGACTTCAGGATACCCGAGAGAAGGATTGTTGAAAGATTTATGAGCCATTTGTCTGAAAGTGAAAGAGAACTGATAAAGCTTCTTTCCGCCATCCATTTCTTCGATTACGATCTGTTTGGTCACATCATAAAAGAATTTAACGTAGGATACGCACTCACCAGATTTGAAGAATTTGTAACACATTCTTTTATCGGAGAAACTCCCGATGCAAAAGGAATCTACAAAATCCACGATACCTTCAGAGCATACGTGATAGGTACCTACGGAAATGAAAGGTGGGTAGAGAAACTTGGGAAGACTGTAATCTCTTACTTAAACTCAAATCGATCAGAAATTGACTTTGGCGTGCTGGCATTGTATTTCCCTTCTGCCTTGTCTCTTCTTGAAAACGCTTCAATCTTTTCAACTCGAGATGGTGAGGAATTCCTTGACGTCTCAATTTTTCTGATAGATAATGGGTACTGGAAGTATATTAGTAACGTAATAGAGCAAACGAAGATCAGGTATAACTCTACTCTTAAGTCTCCGATATACTTGGCTTATGCTGCCTGTCTTGGAAGAGGTGGTAAACTGAAAGATGCACTTGAAGCATTAGAAAAGGTTCAGGAATCAGACAAGATACTTGGCAAGTATGAAACCTACCGGGCTTATTATGAAGCGGATACACTAAGAATTATCGGTAGAATTCCTGAGTCAAGGAAAAAATTCAAGGATTTGGAGGCAAGGGTGGCTTCCACTAAGGACACTGAACTTTTGATCAAGGTTATGAGACAGAGAGGAGACCTGACTTACCTTCATTCAGAATTCAATGAGGCATTGTCAATACTGAATAAGGTAAGTGACATGTGTCAGCCCGGGAGCAGGCAATATGCTGAGACCATAAGAATAGAAGGTCACGTATACCGGTTTAATATGATGCTTGATAAGGCAGCCGAAATATATAATGAAGCACTAGACATAGCTGAGAAAACAGGAGCTATTGGTCTACAAGGAGAGCTGTTAAACAACTTGACGGAGGTTAATTGCTGGTTCAAACCAGATGATGCTCTAAGTTACGGGAGTAAATCATTGATCCACAATACTGATATAGGTTTTAAAGTGGAAATTGGAAAAACACACGCTGCAATGTCTATAGCCTATACGGTAAAGCACAACTACGAAGAAGCAAGCGCGCAAATAAAGGAGGCCCTTAAGATACAGCAGGAGACGGGTTACCAAGGAGGAGTCATGATCAGCAATGTTGCAGCACTTATTCTAGCAACTGCTGAGGGAGACATAAAGGCAAGAGATGACGCGGCGGAGTCGATAAGAAATTATGTAACCCAAGCAGAGTCAAACAAATTTATAGAATTACTGGTTTCAATCTGTCTTGGTGAGGACACAGAGCATCTTAGAAGCACTGCCGACTGGCTTGATTTTGATACTACAAGAGAGTCATATGAAAAATTCTCAAGATCTATAAAGGGGAGGATCAAAGATTACGGAAGTAAATGACATCTTTTAGCTTGTCCAATGCACACATTTTCCAAATCTTTCAAGTAGATGCATGTACAGGAGCAAAAGGACAGTATTACCCCTCTATGTAAAGATTAATTTCTCATTTAATTTATCATCGAGGTGCAAAATGAATATCCACGGTCTGTATTTTTAATCCAAATACATCATCTTTATACCGATCGCATATTGATGGCAATGCCAAAATGATCTAGATTGTTATTGGTTAGTGCAGGAAACTTTTCAATATTCAGGCGAGTTAATCAATTCAAAATCCTTTGCCATCTGGCAGCACTTAATTGTTGAAAAGAGTCTTCAATGCAATATATTGCCTTTACCGTAGTTCGTTAATTCCCTAAAACCTCAAGTTCGAAGAGAGCGCATCTGCAAAGCGGAATCTAGTTTGATTTTATCCCTTGATTTCTTTGGCTAACCTGCTTAAACATCTAGTTTTAAAAATTGGATTTCCGGATATCAAATAAAGTATCGAGAACCAGTCTAATCACTCACTTCTATACTTCTGGATGAACTTAAGGGCCCGTTTATCCAAGATTTATAGTTAACCATAGTCTTGCTTGTATGTCACTATCCCGTCATGGCATTGATCTCATCATCTATGAGCGTGTTGTAGCTTGTGAGTGGGATGCCTGCATCAACTATCGAGAATTGGTATGAGCCGAAATATCCTAGGGAGACGATTGTCGTACTCTTAAAAGTCTTCATGGAAGCGTTTTGCGTGAGCACAAAGTAGTTGAAGCCATTGTACGAACCGTTACTAAGATTATATGCATTACTTGGAAGGTTGAATAGGCGTATTGCGGACCGGTATTGCTCGTTGAAAAGGGAAAGAGAGGAAGATGATGAGGTGAGTTCCAGCGAAGCCACGATGATGAAACCAAGTGAAGTAACGTTAAAGTATACCACCTCGCCCTTAGTGACGTTAAAGGAGATACTCATAACCGATGCGTTGTCATATGCCTTGGTGAACTGCTCTTTGGCTAGGCTGGTAACAACTGAGGCGGAGACAACTGCTATGTGGGTGGAATGGTGATCAGTCACATAGATAGATGCGCTTATCACTGCTATCACAACGACCAGGACTATTATACCGACTATAACGACGAACTTGGGTGCTTTCCCTCTATGGCATTCATTTCAGGCCTTTCTGAATTCAGCGTTTGAACATTTGCAGTCAGAGCTTCCCGCTGGGTTTACATATCTTGTTTAAGATTTAATTGCACTGAATCTTTTTTCGATAACCTAATAAATGATTTCAACATCAAGAGAGAGAGTAGA
>CAZXLU010000055.1:0-7923 GCA_964641875.1 Candidatus Woesearchaeota archaeon
TAAATTTTGCATTTTGCACCTTTCCCTCCCATTTCCATTCTCCAATTTCAATTCCTGTAGGCAATTTTGTATCGGTAAAAATAGCGTCCGTTTCGATATATCCTATCTTGCCACCGTTTTGAAGTATATTTTTTGCCTGTTCATAAATTTTAGACCGTGCAAGAGCGGCAATATGCGCGGATAAAAAGGGAAGATTATGATTAGAACCTTTAAAAGATCTGATTTTTTTCTTAACGAATCTTGCATTTTCGTCTATTATAACTGTTTTATTATTTTTAAGATTTTCCCAAAAATCCTTTTTAGAGATTTTTTCAAGCGTAAATTTTTCTTTCTTTTCGGCAAACTTGCCGTAAAAACTCACTAAAATCTTTTTAGCGAACGAAGCTATCCAGCCTTCGCATTTTTTAAGTTCGTATATGTCTAATATAAATTCCCTAAAAATAGGCCTTTTTTCGGTAAAAGTGATACCTGTTCCAGTTTTTATTTTAATTCCTGCCGTTCTGGCTGTTAAAATTTCGGCGGTCGAAAAAATGCCGGTAAAAACATCGGCGGGAAAACATAAAGAATCATTGATTTTTTTCCAAAGCGGCGGCAAATATTGCGTACTTTGATCGATTTTACATTTATAAAAACCAATTCTATCTTCGTGAAATATATCGGTCCACATGCCGTAGCCGACCGGCATATCTTCTAACATTGCAGCTCCATACATCGAATTTATATCATAATGGTATCCAGTTTCGAGGCGGGTTTGAAAAATTTCCGAGCGGCCGCCGGCATAACCCTTTCTGACGAAATTTTCTTGAATAAGCGCGAGTCCGTGTAGGTCTTCTTTTTGGTAGTGCATTCTCCACATTCGTAAGGCAAAGGTGGCGGCTGTATAGCAGCATGAAATGTCAGGCGAAAGTTTGTTATATAAATAATTTAACGCTGAAAAAAGGTCGGAAGGAGCGGTGGGGATAAGATATTTGGCATTCACAAGATGGATTGTATTTTGTTTTTGCTTAAATTTTAAGGCTATTAAATTATCGGCTCTTGAAATTATTTTTATGTTTACATTTTCAAGATGTTTATTTTTATAAAAGTTTAAAAAGCGTTCTTCATAAGTATAAATAAAGAGATTTCTATTTGAACGCCTTAATAAAGAAGGTATATGCTCTTCCTTAAAATTATCTATGTTAAAATTTTGGCTACGATAACAGCCATCTTCTATCGTTGCAAACTTGGCTTTCATCTTGCGTGATAGAGGTTTTAACATGAATAATCCTTAAATTTTTATATTTCTATATTAAAAACAAATCTGATCATTTTTATTAATATTTCCGCCGGTTTTTTGGCTAAAAGTTCAGGCGATTTATTGTTGATTTCTTCTATCAACGATTCGACTAAATCCTCAATTATTTTAGAATTTAATTTTTCGAAGCGTCCCGACCAAAAATCGCCGCTATCAGTATAAACCCTGAAATAATAAGGCAATTCAGGTAATAGTTTCTCTTTTTTGGTTATTTTCATTAAAACTTGCAGAATTTTATCTAAATAAAAGATAAAATTCTTTTCGTTTGCGGTAATATGAAGAGTTTCAAAATTAAAATCGAAAATAGCTTGATAATAAAGTTCCGTTTTATTTTCTTCTATATAACTATAAGGAATTTTTAGATTTTTTAGCTCTTTTTTTGGAAATTCCATAAAACCTCAATTACCGCCTCTTTAAACAGGCTAACAGGGCTCTATTAGGAGGCGGTAATTTTAATTATATCACATAAATATAAATTTGAAAAATTTTATTGAGATTCTTCCTCTTTTTCGATTAAATCCTGTGTAAACATAACGGATGCTCCCAAGGCCGTCAAATCGGCATCCACTAACGCCCGTTTCTTAGCCATTTTATAAACAGTATTGTAAATATCGGGCGGATTTTCTCTCTTAAATTTCTTTTCCAAAGTAGATGCTTCTCCTATTCCCGTTCCTATCGTTTCGCCTGTTTTTCGGCTGATTAAAGCGATTTTAATCTTATAATCTCTGTGAAAATCGTTTAATTCAGTAATTTCTTCATGAACGACATCCGCGTATAAATTGAATGCTAAATTCAACTTTTCCGCTCCAGACTTTAATAAAACTGGTTTAGGGCCACATCCCGGAATAGTCCCATAATCCACATTTTTAACCATTACATTTTTATATAAATCTTCCACGCGCCGCATGACCGCCAGAACGCTTGCATTGCTGCTTACTTCTATTTCATTCATTGTATGTCTCCTTTATGTTTATGATTTGCATTTTTAATATAACTGCTGCCGCATAAACATCCTTTTCCATATTTTGCATAAAATTATCTACAGCAATACCAATTAATATCTGCTTTCTTTCTTCCGCGGTTTTTTCTTCATAAAAATTTTTAAGTTCTTCTGTTAATAAATTTCTTCTGTTTTCGTTCATAAAACCTCCTTTAAATTAAAAATAATAAATTACTTTTCGTCATGATATTAAAACAATTTCTAACGGCTCTTTGCCCAACTTGTTTATACCACAAAGTTTCGGTCAAATCGGATATAGCTTCATCTATTTGAGATTTATATAAAAATCCCAAAAAAGTATCAAACTCGATAAGTCCCTCTATTCCCATATTATAAGCCATATCGACGAGCGTTGCCATAATATGGGAAGGTAAATAAGGCAAGTTTCCAAAAAACGAGCTCGATAATATATAAGATATTTCTTTCTCTAACAAAATGTCGGCAGAGTGGGTCGAAATATTTTTTAAACCCGAAAAACTCGGCAAAGACATATTAAAACCATAACCGATAGTCGAATGTCCAAGGGTGTCTATATAAGGATGGGAACTAAACCCCTCGGCATTTTTGATTAATATTGCCGAAATTTCAAAAACATCGTTTGTTTTCAAGGTTATTAATTTCATTTTTCCTCCTCCTTCTTCCAAATTTCTTCTTTGGAAAAATAATGTATTATTTCATATCTTTTATCTATATTATATTTCAGCAACATTTTAATTCCTGTAATTTGAGATTCTCTATAATCTATTTCACCCTGCAACTGTTCCATATTCTTGAGTAAATTAGAAATTTCGTTTTCGACTATTTTTAAATCTTTTAAAGTATAACTCATGATTTGTCCTCCTTTATTCTGTCTTCATCCATTTCTTTTACTTCACCTCTTTTTTTCTCGTTTTCTAAATAATAATTTAATAAAAATAAAAAAAATCTCGAACCTGAGACTGGGTTATATCCATCTATAAGCCTTTGATTATTATATTGCTGCCAAGAAGAAATAAACTTTTGTTTATCACTCTCAGAAATGCTTACTGATATTGCGTCCATTTTTTTTCCTCCTCTTTTCTTAATTATTAATAATATAATATCATAATAAAATAAGAAGTCAAGTAAAAAATAAAAAAAAATAAAAATAATTTTTAAGATATATAAATATGCTTGACATAAAATATATTTTATGATATATACATATATGTATATATATTAAAACGGGAGGTTAAAAATGGCCGAAGAAAAAATAATAACATGGAATATGATAAATTGGGTAACAGTTGTAGCGATGGTAGTAACAATGGGCATAGCAGCATGGATAGCATTAGCAATTTTTAAAAAAATTATGCCCACAACGACAGGTCCAACAACAGGGGGCGCATAATGGAAATTACGAAATATATTCCGCTTAATTTTGGTTTAGTGAAAGAATGGCAGAACTGGGCATTTATAGGACTTATGGTCATTATTGCAATGTTTGGTTTTGATGTTATTTTATCTATTATGTTTCGTCATATAAATTCAAATAATAATAATATAACTTAAAATAATAAGAAAGGAGGAAAAAAAATGGCTTCTCAAGCGGCAACAGCTGCGCAGTTAAATGTCGCGGCAAGAAATGCTGTTTTATCCCGCGCAGTCGAGGTAACGCAGCTCCAACCTAACGCAATCACATGGAACCCGTCAGCTTCGGGTAATTACACGCAGGTTTTAAAACCCTCAATGGTAGGGCTTATTACTGATTTTTGGATAAAGGTTTCGGCAACTATCAATAATTCATCGACGACAGCGGGAACAGCGACAACGCTGGGTCTTGCAAATCTTATCAGCAATATCACTTTAATCGATGTTCAAAATTTTGAAAGAATCAATACATCCGGGCTGCATCTCGGTTATATAGAGGATTTGCGGCAGAGAAAACCCACAGGACAAACTTATTCTATTGCAAATGCTACGGGTGATCAATCGCCTCTTGGTTATGGCAATAATTATGCAAAAGATGTTTTGCCGGCATCGCTTGCGGCATCGGGCAATACAACAGTCGTACAATATTTAAGAATTCCTTTAAGGTACGACAATATGACTTTAAGGGGCGCATTATATGCACAAGTTATAAATCAAACAGCTTCACTGCAAATTACCCTTAACAGTAATATAGCAACGACCGGCACAAATCCAATGGCAGTTTACAATGGTTCGGGGGCAGCCGGCACGATAACATCGGCGACAATTGAACTTTATCAAACTTATTTAGACCAGCTTCCTGTAGATGGTAACGGAAATCCAATTTTACCGCTGGGTGATCTGGGAATAATATATGAGTTTAAAAAAACGACCTATTCATCATTATCAGCAGGCGTAGATGCTATAATTCCTTATCAATCAAACCGCACATTTTTATCAACTTTAATGCTTTATAACAATGGTGGGATGCTTAGCGCCGGTTTCGATATTAATTATTTTAAACTCAAAAATGCGAACAGTTATACTTATCAGTATGTCCAGCCCGAATTTTTATCGATGAAAGTTTCAAGAAATATGGGTCTTGATTTACCCGCTGGAGTTTATATGATGAGTCATCGGCAACAGCCAATAGCGACTAATGTTTCTGGAAATATAGCTTTATATTTCAATCCTTCGACGGTAAACGCAAACGCGTTATTCAATGTATATTACGAAGATACGGCTATTGAATCGATTCTATCTAATAGTCCATCAATTGCAAATCAGGCAGCTTAAAATTAACTTTTTCGTCTGCCCCGCAAAAATCGGGGCAGCGGAGGTTTTAAATGTCCATTTTAAAAAATATCGAAAATTGGTACAAAGAACCGTTCAGTGAAAATATGAATATTTGGCACTGGTTTTTATTCGCAGGATTAATCATAGTTTTTGCGGTCTTTTGGTTTTTAATAATAAATTTTTTGGAGGAAATCTAAATGAAATGGTGGGGATTTGGTATAGTTTTAATCGCGCTTTTGGCGGGATATTACGCGGGACACAAAGGAATAGGAGCATCGTTTATGTCTAAAATTCCCGGATTTTAAGAAAAAAAATGAACTGGACTAAAACTCTATTTACATTATTATTTATAGGGTTTGCAATATATCTTCTTGCCGCGGGAAGAATGCAGACTTTATTAATAAAAATTTTGGGGCTTTAAATGCCGATTATTTTAATAATTATAGGAATAATACTTGTTATAGCAGGTTGGCGCGGGACAGAAGGTCAATTATGGGATTTAATAGTAGAAGCCTTATTTCCTAAATCTGCAAAAAATAATTTTTTAATTTGGGCAGCAGCTATATTTTTTATAGGACTGTTTGGCTATATTGAAAAAATAAGACCGGTAATAATTGGTTTCATAGTGTTGATATATATAGTTATGTTATTTGCGTTAAATAAAACAGGATCATTATCTAATATATTAAATTTAAATCAATTTAATATTAATAATTCAAATCAAATAGGCGCAAATTCGGCATTGCAAGAAGGTCAAAGTCTATTAAATCAAGCTTTAAAGGAGTAAAAATTATGAATGAATTATTAAAAAGCATAGTAACGATAGCCACCGCGATTATCGGTATAGCCATTTTGGCGGTATTGGTATCGCCGAGTGCACAGACTACAAATGTTGTCGGCGCATTAGGACAGGCTTTCACGCAATCCATTACTGCCGCGGAAGCACCCGTCGAAGGTAATAATATGATGAACTTTTATACGCCGCCGGTAGGTTAAATTAAATAAAAAGGAGATAAAATGTTTCCATTTACAGTTTGGCAAACGCCATATATTTCTAATAGACAGGGAAATTTTAATATCGAATCAATTTTTAACAATCCCGTACAGAATTTAACAGGGGCGGGTTCTATTCCGCTGCGGCCTTTTACGGGAGCGAAAGAAAAACCGACGCCGGTATTTTCGAGTTTCACGGGAATAGTAATTACGCCGGTTGCCGGGGCAGGTTCGGCTGCTCCGCTTTTTAAATTGTATAATCCGCTGAATGCCGAAATTTATAATCAATCGCCCGCTGGAGGTTAAAAGTGAAATGGCTCAAAAAATATTGGTACTTACCCGCAGCGGCTATTGCGGGAATAATTTTAATTTATTTTATATATAAATCTAAATCCCAGACAACAGCAACGCAGGCAGTACAGCCCGAAGGCGTCTTAATGGAAACTGCCGCGCCGGCGGCAATGACGACAACTGCGGCTCCAAATATCGCGCCGCTTACCGTTACGGCTCCAAATATCGTAAATCCAAGCGAGTTATCGTCAATAATACCGTCAACCTATCCAATCCCAACGACTGAAATGTTGACGCAGATTAATGAAAATAATATGGCATTTTCGGCACAAAATGCGCAGGAAAATACGCAATATGTTCAAAATTTAATAGAGGAACAAATGCAAACCGAGCGAAATAATTTAATGTATAATTTTATGGATAAAATGATATGATAAATTGGATAAAAAAACATCCTTATATGACGGCAATAATAGTCCTTATCGGCGGAATAGTTTTTTATTTAATTTACACTCGTTCCGCAAAAAATGCCGCGGCCCAAACATCTTCGGGACAGACTGGAGGAGTAGTTATGGGAACTCCTGCAAATTCTCAAGCCGCATATGCGGCGCAGGCGAGCGAAGCACAGACGCAGGCGCAGTTACAAGCCCTTCAATCTAAATATTCGACAAATTTGAATGCTTTAACGAATCAATTAAATGCCACTATTCAAGAACAGCAAAATGCCGAAACTTCCGCACAAAATTTAGCTTATCTTAATAATACCGCCCAAGAAGCTTTAAGCCAAATTCAAGCAGGTGCAAGCGAAGCCAATACTTTAACACGGGCGCAGGCGCAGGAATATCAATCAAATCAAGCCGCATATGCGCAGACTCAAACTTCGTTTTATCAAACACAGGCGCAACAATCAATTGCGCAAGGAAATTTGGGGGAACAAAATGCAATAGCAACACAAATGGGAAATTACGCGGCGCAATATGCAGGCTGTCCATCGGGCGATTTGTTGTGTCAAGAATCAGCGGCATCGGCAAACCCATTAGGCGTTTACGGTGCAACTCAGCAGACTACGCAGCAGGTTTCGAAAGTGGCAACACCGTTATATATACCAAATGCTATTCCGCAATATCAGACACCTAATGATAGCGCGGCTTTTCCAAATAGCACAAACTCTTTTAATTCAAACCCATTTGGAACTTTTGCATAGGAGTTGTGATTTGCGGTCAGGCATTTGTTTGGTATAATTTAAAATCCGTTCGGAACATTTTAGGAGAAAAAAAATGAGCACCGAAGAAGACATTTTACAAGAGGTTGCAAATAACAGCGGTTATGGGATTCAGCAAGTATTAACAGGAACGGGGCAGTCTTTATTTAACGCACCAGCTGCCGCGCCCCAGACAAATTATTTAACTCCGCCGACATTGGCGGAAATGGAAAAATATGCACGAATGGCAAGTTTTAGCGGATATGCAGCTCAAATCGTACGAAGCATTAATAATGTTAAATATAGTTGGTTATATCCCGGACCGTTTTATCAAGGAGCTATGTCCGTTTCCCAAATTCTTGCCAATATAAAAAAAGGAAAATGGGTGAAAGTATGAAGAAAAAAACTTTAATATTTTTA
>CAZXLU010000056.1:0-7913 GCA_964641875.1 Candidatus Woesearchaeota archaeon
AGGATACCAAAGACGATTCAACCGTGAACACAGCTTGGAGTTTAAGCGCTATATACAGCAACCAGATGCAAGCACAATCCCTTTGACCTTTAATCTTCGTCCAGACCATTCTCATCATTGGAAACTGGATCGGAAATTGGATTCATCCAATGACGCAACCTTGGTGATTCTAGATAATGAAGTTCAAGTTATGGCGCAAGTAGACTGCCAACATCGCTTAGGCTATCTGGGAGAGAGTTCGATTCAGTTCGCATTCATGACCTTTATCGGGCTGACCGTCGCTGAAGAGATGGAGGTGTTCCGAGTCATCAACGGAAAGGCCAAAGGTCTTAGTGGAAGTTTATTGGATTTTACAGAGGCTAGGCTGGCTGCCGATGACCTAAGTACATTTAAGCCTGAACTCTATATTGCCCTGCGATTACACGAAGACCCTCGCTCTCCTTGGTATCAGCAACTAGATCTGGGGGGTAAGGTTACGGTTGGGAACAAGCGCCAAGCTTCTCTACGAACCATGCAAAATGCGGCAAAACGTTTTCTTAGAGAAGCACAGTTGTCGCCTACAAAAAAACACGATGCCACAGTACGTTTGCTTATAGCATTTTGGACTGCCGTATCCATGGTGATACCAAACGAATGGGCCACGCCTCGTACACATATGCTCACTAAGGGAATTGGTGTTTATAGCCTTATGAGTCTTGCGGGTATACTTACGCGCGAAGCAATGCAAGCCAATCGGAACTGTGATTTGGACTATTTCATTGGCAAGCTTTCTGACGTTCTTGATCGCATTGATTGGTCAAATCATGGACCTTTGCATGGTTATGGAGGGGTCAGCGGCGCTGATGCTGTGCTAGCGTTGATGCAGCAAATACGATCTCATACTACCGAGGATTCAATTACATATGGCAAACAAGAATATCCTGTTGGTTGAGCCAGGATACCGGAACAAATACCCCCCTTTAGGTCTGATGAAAATTGCCGCTTACCATGGTACTCATGGTAAGCGCGACAACGTCAGGTTTATCAAGGGCGAAGGGGACAAGTCTGTTCTCGACGTTAACTGGGACCGAGTTTACGTCACTACTCTATTCTCATTTGAATGGAAAGAGATTTCAAAGTCTATCGACTTTGCTCTCAAAGTGGTACACGGAAACGCCAGCAAAGTGTTTGTTGGTGGAATTGCTGCATCTCTGATGCAAGAACAGTTCATTGCCGAGCCACGTTGGAGGGGCATCCGATTTATAAAAGGTCTATTGAGCGATTCACCAGCAACATCTCTTCAACTGGATGATTTTGAAGAAGAGATGTACGCGGATGACATCAATGGCACACCAATTGAAGATCTTGTCCCTGACTATTCCATTCTGGATCAAATAAAAGATCAATACATCTATCCTGTTCATGATGCTTACTTTGCATACGCATCACGTGGATGCGTACGTAAATGCCATTTCTGCGGGGTACCCAAGCTTGAGGGAGAACAGCGAGATGCTCAACCCATCACTAATGTGGTTAGGGCGATTGATGAACGATATGGTCCAAAACGTGACTTGATGTTGATGGACAACAATGTTGTGGCTTCTGCCAATTACCGCAACATTATTGCGGAGATTAGAGACCTTGGCTTCACTCCTGGAGCCAAACTATCTCGGCCTGGTAGGGCACCAATACAACGACGTGTTGACTTCAACCAAGGGGTAGATGCGCGAATTCTTTGCAAATCTAAGATATACCTGCAAGAGATGAGTACGATTTGCATTAAACCTCTTCGCATTGCGTTCGATCATATCGGCCTCAGGGAACCTTATGAGCAATCTATTCAGATGGCTCATGAATTTGGCCTACATGATCTGTCAAACTACATGCTCTACAATTTTCACGATACGCCAACGGATCTATACCAGCGAATGCGTTTAAATATTGAACTTAACGAGCGCTTAAACATCCGTATCTTTTCATTCCCGATGCGCTTTCAACCAACAGATCAGAGGGACAGAACCCACGTTGGTGAGAATTGGAATCGTTACTATCTAAGATCAATGCAAATTATTTTGCAGGCAACTCACGGAGTCGTAAGTGGAGCTCCAAAGTTTTTCAGAAAGGCGTTTGGAGATTCCCCTGAAGATTATGAAAACCTCTTGCTGAGGCCACAACATTTTCTTTTCAATCGGCTTTGGTATGACGAATTTGATGGACGAGCAGAATTCGAAGAATTTAATGGACTTTTCAAAAAGCTGTCAATATATGAAAAAAGAGAACTTGCCATGTTGCTTTCAAGTTCAGGCCCAAGTGGTTATATCGGATTAATAGGACAATCTGCCAGTTCAAACATTAATCGCATTCTCAGGTTCTACATTCCTCTGCCAGAAGAGACGGAGCGTAAAATATGGACATCCATGAAAGATCGAAAAAATACGTCCAATACAGAAAAATTTATGATTCCAGAGGATGAGCGTGTTGAGGACGCAGGACTCGTGGAGATCATTTAGGAGCTAGTATGCCAACTGTTATTACGCAAATCGGTCCGTCTTCTCTACCTTCTCACCCTGAGAGGATTACCGAAAACATAGTAGTAGGTAAAGATATTCTCGATCTTTTGACGGGCTCAATGTACATCGATCCCCTCAACATATACCGAGAATATATACAAAATGCAGCAGACGCCATCGATGAAGCCCATGATAAAGGACTTTCTTTTATAGAGCAACCGAGTGTATTGATCTCATTTGACCATATAGAGAGAGCCATTAAGATCCGAGACAACGGAGTCAGCATCTGCACCGAAGATTTCGTGCGTCGGCTCACCACTATTGGTGCTAGCCAAAAGAGGGGAAAGAAGCTGAGGGGATTTCGGGGAGTTGGGCGGCTATCGGGACTTGGTTATTGTCAAGAGCTTATCTTCCGCGGTCGAGCTGAAGGCGACTCAAAGGTTTCAGAAATCCGGTGGGATGGACGCATACTCAGGGAAAAAATAAGAGACCAAGACTTTAGCGGAGGACTGGCCGAAGTCATCCAAGCCGCAGTAGCGGTCAACACACTGGAGGGCGATGGATTTCCAAGCAGATTTTTTGAAGTTGAGATAAAGAAGGTCTCCCGACTAAGAAATGATTTGCTTCTCAATGAAAATGCCATACGCAATTACTTGTCCCAAGTTGCGCCTGTTCCGTTCAGTGAAGATTTTCACTTCGGGAAAGAAATTCAGAAACGATTGAAAGCACATGGAATCAAAGAACCGATCCATATCGAGATCAACGATGGAAAGGGCCAGATATTCCATCGAGCACACAATAGAATTCCAACAAATGGAAAGGTTTCGGAACTTGTCAGAGATGTCGAATATGTCGAGTACCAAGACTTGGATGGGGAGGTTTGTGCTGTTGGCTGGATTGCAGATCATTCCTATATAGGTGCAATACCAAAGAAATTTGGCTTTGGTGGCATCCGGCTTCGCGTCGGTAATCTTCAAATTGGCGATGAATCAATATCCGCAGGATTCTTTCCGGAATCTCGCTTTGCAGGATGGGTAATAGGAGACATTCACATCATTTCCCCCAAGATCCTGCCGAATGGTCGGAGAGATGAGTTTGAACCGAGTGCACATTATTCGCATTTACAAGGAGAATTAACGCTTCAGGCAAAAAAAATCACTCAACGAATTCGTGAGCGATCTGCCCAGAGGAATAGACTCCGTTTGGTTCAACAGCAACTTGGCGCTGCCCAGGAATGGGTTAATATCGTTACCGAGAAGTCGTTTCCGGCACTTCTGATTGAGGTGATTCAGGAGATTGCCAAGGAGAAACTGGTACAAGCAGCTAAAGAAATAGACAAACTGAAGGATGAGTCTGAAGATCGCCCTTTGGCTGTCAGAAGGATTTCCGAACTGCAAGGGGGCCTGAACGAACTTCTCCCTCATCCTACAGCTTCGGATAACCAAAATAAGTTGAGCAATAATTTCGAGAAGCCATTGGCTGCCGCCTTCAAAACTATTCTAGTTAGTACGAAGAGCCCGAAGATAGCCATTATGTTGTTAGTAGAGGTGCTAAATGCTATCGAGATGGCATAAGGGCTTGGAAAGCAATAAAGTTATCGGATAGATTTTGAGATGCATGTATTGGTAAAAACTCACAGATTTCTAAAGGATACTTTATTGCATTACGGGCCCTAAGCTTGTGTGATTTTTTGAAAGAAAACTCATTATCTTTGGCATTTTGTCCACCTCAAATTTCCCTATTCAACAAGCCCAGCGACACGTTCAATCACTTTCATGATCCGAGCATACGTTGAACGATCAAATTCCTCATTAAATGCATCAATAAGTTGTGTGACAATCTCGCGTTGCGCATTGGCAATTGTCTCTGGCGAGCCAATGAATGTCCCTACCTTGATCTTACTAAGTGCTTTCTTATGATATTGAAACAAACGAGTTTCAATCGTCCGTAATTGACCGGCAATCTCATTATCACTTGATTTTGTTGCTCGATTAACTTTTCGTTGAATTTTGTCTATCTCGGCAATGACTTTGCTAACATCTTTAATATCATGGTCTCCTTCAAGGAGAGAGTTGACTTGTTTGGCCACGCGATCAGCGTCCTTAAACAGATTAGATAGGTTTCCTTGGCTTTTTTGTGACAATGCATAGGCAGCTTTGCCCAATTCACTACATTTTTCAGTTAGCTCATGCTTTGCCGTAATCCAGTCTTCAAGCTCTTCAAATCCATCTCGACGGGCATTTGGAATTAAACGTTCAGGATGAGCAAAAATCTCACCTATATACCAATCATTAAATCGTACATAGGATGCTGCATTTTCAATCTCCCCAAATATCCTTCCCATGATCTGAATTCCATCAATCTGAAGATTTCTAACGCGTACTCGAATTGCCTTGAGGTGCTCTTCCTTGTAAATACCAGACTTTTCTTTTTTCCCAATCCAGCCCCACCAAAGCCCAGTTGGAGAATCAATTATCTCTATATCAGATAATGGTATTTTTCCACTTTGCACATAATAGGAGTCGCTGTAATGTTTAAAAATTTGTGTGCCTTCAACATCGTTTGCCCCATCGTGAACGAATATCTGAATTTCCTCAAGCTTTTGTCCTCTCAATTCTGCTGCAGTAATGATCCGGGAAGCGTGTATGAATTCAGGTCTATACGGCACTGGCGCTACTTCTCCAAGATACTTTTTCATTTCATCAATGTCAGTGCACTCGATAGGTGGATCATGTAATTCCTCAATCGACACTTCAAAAAAGTGTTGATCAACCACGTCTACTGATTGTTCCGTTACTTTAACGTGCTCAATCAGTATTTCACTCAAACTTTTAAGAGGAGCACGGGCTGGTGACAAGTCATATCGTATTCCTCTTGCATCAAATGTCACAATCGTTTGTATTTCTTCCCCCTTTGCTTTTGTCCTAAAAACGAGCTTGTTGCAAAAGACGAGGCCAGAAAGACGACCAATGCCACGGAAGCCAGCTTGGGTTTTATAATCTTTCCCCGATGCTCCTATGTTGGTTAATGTTTCAGATGCTTTGCCTTTTCTGATTCCTGAACCGTTATCGCGAATCGATACAGATTTTTTTGCTGTATCGACAACAATATCGATCTTTGCATCTTTCGCTAGCACGATATTGTCTTTTATGGATGAACAGAGAGAATCATACGAATTCTGAACATATTCGCGAATAGCATTTTTGGATTCCACGTACATTCCAAGAGTAAGTGTGTCAAGAATAAAACTTCCAAAAAATGGAGTAAATGGGATATTGGCATTGAGACCCTTAGTCATCAGAATTATCTCCATTCATAGTTATATTTAATCCATCCGTTGCAGAAATATTAATTTTCCTTTTATGGTCGCCTTTTAAGCGAATTTGTTTTATTGGAAAACCCAGAATTCGTGCAGCGGTAAAAATAAGGTTCTCGATAGAAACGGATTCTTTTTTTAGTTCACTATTAATCCCTAGTAGTCTATAAAGCGAGCGTGGATCATTCTCCCCTACTGGGATTAAGAAATTGATCTTGCTAATTATTAAATCCGAAAGGAAAGGAATATTATTAAGAATTTTAGTAATCACTTCCGCTTCTATTTCTGGGTATTCAGACGTAGGAAGATAAACGGGTTGGTCTTCAGACCCAAATGCGTTGTGCAGTGCTTGTAAACATGGCTTAGCGAATCCTTTTCTCTGATAATTAAAAACAATTTGAAGGAATTCTGGCTTGAGGCCAACACGCTGCAGGTTATTATCATCAAAATAGATGCCAAACAGGATTCCTGTATAAAGTTGAGCAGCAGGACTTGCTTCAACCTCATCAAGCATTCCAAGCATGTCAATTAAGCGCGTAGTAGAATTGATTACATTTTGAATTGCGCGACCTGCAAGCAGCCTTCCGATCCAAATCAAACACTTTTTATCAGACGAATTCAGGAGATCTTTGCTAAGCCAATCTGTTATTGGCTTAGCTGCTCCGCTAACTGATAGTATTTCATCTACAATAGGGCCAATTTCCGCAGCCATTTTCTGGGGCTCACTTGTGGCATAGGTTTGCAAAAGTAGTGGCGGCATAATATGTTCTGATGTTTCCGTAGCAACGCTCTCGAGGTCTCCTCCCACCTGCAGAAGCGGTGCCATATGGGTGGAAGCAGAGACATTGGCTTCCGCAGAGGCTGGTGGAGCTTTTTCTAAAATGGGCGCTTTATGGTCATATCTTGGCATCTTTATTGATATGGTAATTTCTACGAACGTTGGTGCTTTATGATTCGAGTAAAAATGCATGCCAAGAGCGAAACTGTTCATCAACATCACGCGATGAACCCTCGAGTAAACCTGAGCTTCATGCTCCAGCATTGGGTGGATAATTGGTATTTGTGCTTTTTCTCCTTGGACTCCTTTGAGCCTCTCAATCGAGCCATCTGGACTTGCTGACTTTCCTCCTGCCATCCAGTCATTTTTCCCGTCATTAGTTAGGACGATGATTGACTCGATCTCATTTCGCCACATATTTGAAAAACGCCTATTTGCATAACGGGCATGATCCAGAATCTCCTTCCAAATAATCAAGTCACCAGAACGGTTGCCTCCGCCCTCATGCGTGTCTTTCTTTACGCGATCTTGAAATCCTGGAGGAACCCTTCCAGAGAAACGGTTATCTGTTGTTTGTCCAATAATAGTACCAAGATACTCGAAAGTTTTCCCAGATTTTAGACAACACCGATTTATGAATTTAATGATCGCAGAAGATCTTTCATCCCAGGTTTTATCGCACCAACTATTAACTACGCTACTTGACCTCATCAATTTTAAGATAGCATCACGAGTGTCGGTTTTTATTTGATCCGAACTCCAGAGTGGAGGGACATTTGCTTCGACTATGGCTGGCAATAATTCAAGATAAAAATCCGTTGCGGCCTGATTGAGCTTCGATGTGGATTCTCCAACGTTTTTTAGAATTGTTGAATTAATGAAGTGCTGGTGGTACTCGTGGCTAGCCCATAAGGGGACATGGATCTTGTCCTCTCCGATTTCCTTGGTCCATTCGAAGAACTCCGTTCTCGCAGAATTCCCTAATTTCGAGATCCACATCAGAAATGATGTGTCTACATAAATATGAGTACTTCTATCATTAAGTATTGCTTTGAGGTCGCGGTAATAATCTTCAATAGACGGTACTTTGGCAAGCAACTGCATCCGACTATTCTCCCTATTCACAGTTCAAATTGAACGGCAATTGCTTTATAGAATCGGCTCTGTCTGCTTTTTACTAAAAGTCACTTGATATCTTCTCCTTGACACGAGCATGGATGTTTTTTACGAATGCCACATCGTCTTTGGAGATGAGACCCTTCTCAGGATGGTGTGTAGTCTGTCTGATCTTATTCAAACGACCAATCCATTTAACCCTGTCGGCTTTCTT
>CAZXLU010000057.1:0-7808 GCA_964641875.1 Candidatus Woesearchaeota archaeon
CCAAGTAACTAAGAATGCTATTATTATCTGCATTATAACAGGGATACTCGGTAATGAATGGAAAAATCTTTTTCTTGAACGTATAGACAATAAAAGAGTTTCTATTGTAAATACAAATGCCACAAACATAAAGGTTTCAAATTTACTTTGACCCAAATGAAAACTTGTTAACCCGACATATGCAAGCAACCCGACTTCCAATATTACCATAACTCCAAATATTATAGCTGCTGATAATATTGCTTTTATGCTCCAAGTATCTGGTTTCTTAGAATAACTCTCTTTATCAGTTGCCAAAGTAATACTCCCTATATCATTTATAAATATCATTAAAATAAGTTGTATGGCCTTTATGGGTAAAAATCTTAAGACTATAAATGCAACAGAAAGAAAAAAAGCTATCTGAAATATCCTTGTAACCTTGTTTAATGTATATGTTATCATCCTCTCAAATATTGAACGGCTTTCTCTAACTGCATTAACTATAGGTTCTATACCTGGAGAAGTTAAAACTATAGTTGCAGCGCTTTTTGCTATATCTGTGGCATTTGATACCGCTATACCAACTTCAGCTTGCTTTAAAGCAGGAGCATCATTTACTCCATCACCCGTCATACCGACATGATAACCGCTGTCTTGCAAAGCCTTAACAATAGTGTATTTATCTTTTGGGAATACTCCGGCAAAGCCATCATGTTCTATAACAAGTTTTGACATTGTTTTTTCATCTAAATTATCAAGAGATTTTACATCTAGTATTTTATCGCCTATCCCTACTTCTTTTGCGATCTCACTTGCAGTATCTATATTATCCCCAGTAAGCATCTTTACCTTTATTCCGAGGGCCTTTAATTCTTCTATTAAGCGTTTGCTATCCTCTCTTGGCTTATCATTTAATGGTATTACACCAACAAATTCCCATTTTTCTTTATTTGATAGCTTAGCTGCTACAGCTATTGTACGGAAACCTCTTAATGAAAGTTCCTTGATGTGAGAATTTATCTTTTTTGTTTCAATTGAATCCAAACCACATTTTTTTATTATAACTGCAGGAAAGCCTTTTATAGCGGATACTTTTTTGCTGTTTATAATAACATCTGCTTGAGACATTTTCGTTGCAGGACTAAAAGGCACAAATTTTAATATTTTATAGTCTTTCGCTAGATTTCCTTTATTATATTTATTAAATCCATCTATCACTGCATTATCTATCTCATCATTGTCTTCTTTTCTTGAAGCCATTGCACCATAAAAAAGAACTTCTTCCTTAGAGAACTTACCATAATTAAATGGTTCTGATATTGAAAGCTGATTGGAAGTTATAGTACCAGTCTTATCTAAACACACTACATTCATAGTTGATGCCTCTTCTATTGCTTCAAGCTTTGTAACAAGTATACTTTTTGATGACAACCTTTCGGTACCGTATGCCATTGCAACGGTAAATGCTGCTGGTAGACCAACAGGTACCGAGGCGAGCAGTATAAGCAAAGAAAATGGTATTATACTCAATATACTTATACCTGAAATAAAAGAAACTAGAAAAACCACAGCTATAAGTCCGATATCGATGTATATTAAATATTTTAATAGCTTAAGTATATCTTCTTCAAGGTGTATCTTACCAGCGGCTATTCTTACCAAATTAGCAGTCTTACCGAATGATGTTTTTAATCCGGTACTCAAAACTAAAGCTGTTGCTTCTCCTTCTCTTACAACAGAAGATGAAAAAAGTAAATCTTCATCTTTCTTGCTTACAGGTAAAGACTCGCCAGTTAACATTGATTGATCTACAGATATATAATCTCCCTCTATTATCAAGCAATCTGCTGGAACTATATCTCCAAGCCTTACACGGATTATATCTCCAGGAACAAGTAATTTTGCTGGTATACTTTTCCACTCTCCGTCTCTCTCTGTCTTTACATTAACTGACAATTTATTTTTTAGCAACTCTAAAGTATTATCAGCTTTAAACTCTTCAAGAAAACCCGCTATACCATTGAAAAGAACTAAACCAATAACAATGTAAGCGTCTATGTATCTTGACAGTATAAAAGAGATTATTACTACTATGTACAACATTATTGGTATTGGTCCCCAAAATTTAACTAAGAATTTCTTAATCGGATTTTTTTTCTTATCCGGGATTTCATTATAACCGTAGGTTTTAAGTCTCTCCTCTGCCTCTCTTTGAGATAATCCTTTTTTACTTGAAGAAAGCCTTCTAAATTCCGTCTCTTTGTTCAATTTCTCCTTCATATCAATCTCTTATCAAACCTAGGAATAGCCTGTCATCTCCGCGAAACTTTTTTTCTCCAGGTAATCTTAAAAATAGATACATTGTTTTTCCATCAAATACTATTTTAAGTGGCGGAGAATAAGGATAAAATGATTTTTTAAAGGTTTCATCATAACCGGCTTTAACCTCTTTTATATTTTTCTTATGGATTAGTAAAATTGGCCTATCTAATTTTTTACTGTAAAAATCCACGCTCTCTTGTGTTATTATTACAAATCCGCTGTGTTTATGAACTGGCTTAACAGAACTTCTACCGACCTTTGACAGTATCTTTTTTGTCATACTTATTTTATTTAATTCCTCTCTGAATATCCACAAGGCCTCAAATAGGCCAAGACCTCTTTTTATTGAATCATTTATAAATTTAATTCTAGGAGTATCCCCTCGAAACATGTCTATCACATTAATTAAATTTTTATTAACCGAAACGCTGAGATTTTCCTTCATGATTATAATTAATAGATCAAACTATTTAAGAACTGCTTTAAATAAAATTTATATATACTGTATAATCATCTGAATCACAAAACCTAAAAGTCCTATGATAAACGTTCCTATTACAACCATTATTGAAAGTTCTTTGAATTCTTGTTTTGTAGGTTTTCTTGCAAGATGTAAGATTCTACTATATTCAAATCTATAATGCTCAAGCTTAGCTTTTATGTGGTAAGGATGAGCTTTTTTAAAAGCATTTTTAACATGATAAAGATGGAATCTTCTCTTCTTTACTTTCGGTTTTTCTATATTTTGATTCGTATTTGTATTCACAATTTTATTTTCTTGTTTTACTTCCTGTTTAACTTCCTGAGGATTCTCCTTGCTTTCTTTATTAAGTGTGTTATCAGCTTTATTTTCAATTATTTTTTCTTTATTATCTATATTTTCTTTGCTATCAACAACATTATTTTGATTAGCATCCGCCAAACTCTTAGTTTCATCCATAATTAACTCAAAAATGTTATTCCAAGTTCATCTTCGACTTCGTGCTTCTCTTTAAGTTGCTGATCCTCCACTATTGATTTACCACTTATCTGCTTAGAAGAGACTCCTGTTATTATAGCCAACACTTTTATTGTATTCTTTAAATCTGGAAATATATGTGCACCCCATATTATATTTATATCTTCAGGTAGTTTCTGGCCTATCAGATCAACTAGTTTATTTGCTTCTTCCAAAGTCAAAGAAGGCCCACCAGTAACGTCTATAAGCATTCCTTTAGCAGTAGAAACATCTACATCTATTAATGGATTATTCAGTACTTTTTCTACCACAGTTTCAAGCTTTTTGTCCTTTGCATCGCTTTCTCCAGTTCCTATCAAAGCTACTCCTCCATTTAACATTATTCTTTTAACGTCTGCAAAGTCTACATTTATCAATCCAGGTTTTGTTATAAGCTCAGTTATTCCCTTTACTGCGTTTGTAAGAACATCATCAGCTACTTTTAATGCAATAGGCAATGGTAATCCCGGTGCTATCGCCATTAGCTTTTCATTGGGAACAGTTATCAAAGTATCTACAGTATTCTTAAGTTTTTCAACGCCATTCAATGCTGCATTCATTCTCCTTCTTCCTTCTGCCTTAAATGGTAAAGTAACTACAGCTATTGTTAAAGCATTCAATTTCTTAGCTACAGCGGCAGTAACTGGTGCTGCACCTGTACCTGTACCTCCCCCCATACCACAACATATAAACACCAAGTCTGCACCTTGCAAAGCTTCTTTTATCTCTTGTTCTTGTTCCTTTGCTGCAGCTTCACCAACTGCTGGATCTGCTCCTGCACCTAACCCATTTGTCAATTCTTTTCCGATAAGTATTTTTTTATCAGCGGGAGTACAAAGAAGATCAGCCGCATCTGTATTAATTGCTATAAATTCTGCGCCTTTTATACCAACTTCAAACATTCTATTAAGAGTGTTGTTACCAGACCCTCCAACACCAACAACTTTTATATTTGCACGTCTTGAAGCTATTAATTCCTCAAGAGATTTATCAAATTCTTTAGTTTTACTATATTCATAATTCATTCCTTTTATTCCTTGGCTTAATGAATTATTAGTTTGCATTTCGTCCATAAAATAACCTCATAATTATTTATTATCAGTTAATATATATAAATATCGCAGTGTTTTAACTCACTTTTTTAATTTCCACTTTTAGATCCTTACTTATATAATTTTGAACGTCCATTGATATGCTATCAGTAATATAAGGTTTTAATTCCTCTTTTGTTGTGATTAATACCGAATTTTCGTTTATTTCCACCTCTTCCGGCTTTTTTCCGGTGTAATGCTCGAATATTCCAGAACACTTATCTTTGCTATTTTCTACCAAAGAGAGTATATCTATATCATATAAAAGCTCTTTTCCGGCTAAAGGGTGGTTATAACTCACAAGCACTCTACCACTATTTATTGCTAGAACTGTAGCCATTTTATCATCAAGCATTATGACATCCCCGACGGAGGGATTTATATTATTGCTACGAAAAATCGACAACCCATAGGTTTTTATAAGATTCTTATTAAATTCCCCAAAAGCATCTTTAGGTTGAACCTTTATTTGATATTTCTCACCTACGTTTTTACCAATTAAAGAATCTGAGATTGCTTTCAAGACATAATTTCCACCGGCAATAACAAGAACAGGAGCAAAATTATATTCTCCCTTTATGTTCTCTTTTTCAGCTATCTCCTTATCAGTCAAATCAAATATTTGACCAGTAGAAGCTATTCTCCCCACAAAGTTAATCATTACAAAATCATTTTTATTTATCATTCACTACTGCCTCTTCATCTCTATTGATATAAATGAAACATTTCTTTTTTTACCTTCCTTATCTGCAAGTTCTTCAGTTCCTAATTCTACATTTACTACCTTCAAATCTTTCATAAACTTATTTATCGTTACCTGAGATATGTCTACTGCAGTAGATATGGCAGAACCTCTCGCTTTTATGATAACTTGGTCATTTCCAGAATTCAAATGTGTTAATATTGCCATAACGTAAGACATAACTGGCTTCTTACCAACGAATATAATATCATTTTCCATAATTTTATTTTTTCTCTTTACAGGTATATAAACATTTGTTTTTAAAATTTCACTTATTAAATTTTATCGAATTTCCAGATAAACTCAGTGTCTTTATTCCAAGGCTTTTTGCCCTCTCTATAAGAATATTATCTTCAGTAAACAAATAAAAATTATTTTTACTACATGTATCTAAAATAACATCGTCAGTAGTTTTGTCATTATCTGAATCTATTATTTCTATCTTGTATGAAAGAAAAAAAGATTTAACATCATCTCTACCTATTTTTGATAATTCGTAAATACATTTTTTAAGGGTTAAAATTTTGAATCCAGATTGAAAAAATTGATCAATTATAGTGTTTATATCGATTTTCCTATCAAAACAATACACCATTACATTTGTGTCTACAAGAACTTCATTCATATATTTTGCCAGAGCCGGCAAGCGTCCATACATTATTTACTTTTCTTGATATTATTGCAGTATCTCCTAAAAAATAAGGCAAAAAAGAATTTTCAATGTTTATTATAATTTTATTTTGATTTTGTACTGCAACTATCCCTAAAACTTTAGAGGCTAAAACATTAAGCAGCAAAATTTCTCCCTTCTGTATAGGTTTGTCGAACTTCCCTTGTATTGGAACATACTCTATTGCTACCCTATTTTTAAATATTGGAACATTATCTTTACTAACGACTAATGAGCCTGCTAAACTGTCTCTTCTAGCTATTGCAGGATCCAAATCAGTTTCTACGCCAATCATTAAACCCCTAGAAGCACTTTTTTCAACTCCGAATTCACTGTGTATACTTACAACTTTAGTTGTTATAGGTTTCCATGTATTTTTAATTAATACTCCTGGGTATACAAGTATGCTATCTCCCAAATTTAAATTTCCTGACTTCAATCCTCCGCCGATAACTCCTCCCTTAAGATCTTTTATATCCGTACCTGGCTTGTTTATATCAAAGCTCCTAACAACTACCATTTCAGTTTTATCTGATTCATTTTCTTTTAAATTAAAATTCCCTATTTCTTGAATGAGCTGGGTTATATTTATATTCTGTGCTGCAAAAACAGGTATTATCTTAGCGTTTTCATAACCATTCTTAGAAAGAAAATCTTTTATTTCCTTGTAACTCTCCTTTGCTCTATCTTTACCTACAACGTCTATTTTTGTTTGTGCAACAACAATGTTCTTTACTCCCATTATACGAAGAGCGTCTATATGTTCTTGAGTCTGTGGTTGTGGGCACTTCTGATTTGCGGCTATAACCACAACTGCCCCATCAACCAATGTTGCTCCGCTTAACATTATTGTCATCAACGTTTTATGTCCAGGAGAGTCTATTATAGAGACTCTGTAATAAGGGGTGGCCTTGGAATTGCAAACTTCACATTTTTCGTATCTACTGAAGGAATTGCATGAATCACATTTGTATATTAAAAAATGAGCATAACCAAGGCGTATAGTTATTCCTCTCTTTCTTTCCTCGCTATGTCTTAAAGTCGACTCACTTGTTATTGCCCTTACTAAAGTAGTCTTCCCATCGGCAAAATTACCAACTATATCTATAGTTATATCTTTAACCATTAGAAGAACTTTCAGCCTGCAATGGCTTATCACCGTATTTAACTATTTTTATGTTTAGCTGTGATGTGAATTGCCCGATCATGTTACCTGCCAAACTTTTTCTTCTTCTTACGCCAGTATTGTTTCCTAGGCCTTTGCCGATGAGTACTTTCTTAAGGCCTGAACCATCCAAATCCTTTGACATGGGTGTACCTGTCATATAACTGCCGCCAGTTATAATTCCAGAATATCCTTCCATACCAAGGAAAGACAAATCTAATTCTTCTCCTAATTTTTTACCGAAAATTTGATCCGCTTTGTCAGCTTCTAACGATTTATTTATTGAATGCCCGGTTTTAGGATCATTTACCACAATTTTTATTTCCATAAATGTATTAAATACTATTATTATCTATAAATAACTTACCCTTTGCATAAAAATGGTAATAAACATAAATTAATAAAAGTAAAGTAAAAATATTAAGTATATCAATTAAAGGCATGGAAGTAATATTTGTAGAATCTAGATTTAAAGGGAAACTTAGTGAAGGATTTATAAAAAGGATATATGAAGAAATAAAGCCATACAAAAAAATAAACTTAGTTGCTGCAATACAGTTTATAGATCAAATGAATGAATTTAAGGAAAAAATAAAAGATAAAGAATTTGTAGTCAAGCAATCCTTTTACAGAGCAATGTACCCTGGTCAGATATTGGGCTGTGATGTCTACGCTGCAGACTGTAGTGACTGTGATGCAACATTGGCATTTGAGCAAGGTATGTTTCACGTGCTAGGTATACCATTAAAATATGGCAAGAAGGTTATAACTGCTGATCCTGAAACAGAAAATATAGAAATTATAGATGCAGAAGTAGCAGATAAATACAGAAAAAGGAT
>CAZXLU010000058.1:0-7747 GCA_964641875.1 Candidatus Woesearchaeota archaeon
ACGTTGTTTGCGAAGACGTAGCTCATTTACTGGACTCCTACGATGAATGAGATTTGGAAGGGAGTTGGAAGATATCCCGACCCGAAAAGAATCTTGAACGTATTTGACATGGGACTGGATGCCGGAACGATGATTCTCATCTGATGATAGTTCGCTCCGAGAAAAGTATTCATGCCCATCCTGTCGATGGACGAGGTATTCATTGCCCCTCGGGGGAATCTGAACAGCGAAGTGATGGAAACATTCGAGAGAAGCCCCAGATCGAAGTCCGTCCCTCCCGCTCCATAGAGGAACCGTGCGACCCTTCTCCGGATCCATTCCACCGACATCTGAACGCCGTCGCCTCTCCACAGGAACCATGTCATCGTGCGTTTGTAGATGTCGTCGTTCGCCACCTGAGCCGTTCCGCTCTGAATTCTCCTGAATCCGTTCCATGCCATGAAGTCGATGGAGCGGGTATTGATGGCACCGTATCGGGTTGATGAGGTCGTGGAAATGACGGGTCTTGCGATTCCATAGAGATTGTTTCCCACGTAATCCAGCATCGCTCCCGAGACATTGGAATCCGTATAGAGTGCTAGAGGGTTCTGGTTCGACCAGTCCAGATAGCCCTGGGAGATTCGGTTATAGGCCGAAACGAACGCCTGAAAATATGGGTCGTCCGCATACTCCTGATAGGCGTAGGCCGGAAGCGTAGCCTGCAAGGGCTGTGTCTGGAAGGATTCGATTCCCGATGTCATGCTCTAGCCCTGAGCCACGGTGATGTCCGTGGCGGACGAATAGAAATAGGCTTCCTTGATCGTCGGAGGAATGATGCTGGTTCCGGA
This sequence comes from Candidatus Woesearchaeota archaeon, assembly GCA_964641875.1. Classification (GTDB taxonomy): domain Archaea; phylum Nanobdellota; class Nanobdellia; order Parvarchaeales; family Parvarchaeaceae; genus Parvarchaeum. Next base: position 828 of record CAZXLU010000058.1, read on the forward strand.
CTGCGGAGGCGTCACTACTCCATTCAAAGAAATTGTGATGACGAGCGTTGTCAGAAGATTGGACGGAAGAACCGAAGCAACGGCGTTCTGGAAGATGTTCTCCATTTCCAGAAGATTGATCGGACTGGACGCAGTAATGGAATTGATGTAATTCACGAGAGCGGTCTGGGCTAGCTGGTTGACCTGGGTTCCGGACGTGAAGGTGGGATTGATCGTGTTCCACGTCACAGTGGCGGTCACATTGATCTGTTCGGGATTGACGAAGACGATGGCATAGGAATTCGGAGGGCTGATGATCGAGACCGAGACATTCAAAGTTGTGTCCGACGATCCCTGAAGTGTAGAGAGATCCAGCGTTCCCAGATAGATGGCGCCGCCGACCTGATAGGGATCCCCGCCACCGACCAGAATCTCCCATCCGTTCGAGACCTGAAGGACATTGATTAGTCGTGGATTCACTCCGGGAATGTTTTCTAGGATCGACTGGAGATATTGACTATATCCCTGCCCCCCGATCTTCCATGCCGACATCACCTGAGCCCTGTAACTCTGGACGGACTGGGCGCTTCCTCCCGCCACTCCGGTGGATGGATTCGTGACGGTGATGGTGTATCCGGTTGGAACCGACGTGACGAGAATCGTGACGGTATTGGCCGCCACAGCCCACGAACCGGACTGGTTCGCCACGGCAAAAAGTTGTGCGCTCTGGCCGGACGATCCGATGACTCCGCCATCCTGAACGACATATTGATAGGTTCCGTCGCCGACGGTGAATCCTTTCTGGATCAGATATCCCGGCGGTCCCGTGAACACGACGTAGACGGACGTATTTGTGGAGTCTCCCTGCGGAATGCCGAACATCGTTCCCAATTGATTTAGAAGATAGGGATTCGACCCGAGGGGAGTGAGGTTGTTGATCTGGTCCACTCTCGCCTGTTCCTGAACGACAAGGGCCATCGTGCAGGTGGAGGAAAGATCCTCGATCAGCGTTCCCGGAAGATTGGCGGTATAATCCGGAACCTCCGCCGCCACAAGGGAGATCAGTTTCTGGTTCAGCGTTGCGGGAGGCGTCGGAATTGCCCCTTCGCTGGTCATGGTCGGAGGAATGACCACACTGCTCACGATGCGATCTCCAATCCAATCTGAACACCTGCATGAGTGATAACCTGAATTTTATAGGTAGGAGGGTTGCTCAACGGTATCCTCGCAATGGTTAGGGATGCGAAGTTCGGCGCATATTGCTGCTGGATGCGGTTCAGATAATAATCCGGAAACACCTGGCTCATGATCGTTGGGATCTGTGGAATTCCGAAGTTCGCATAAAAAGGGCTCTCTCCCCAGTTCAGCAAAAGGCACTGGATGAGTGCCGTCAGCATCACCAGATCGTTTTGCCCGTTCGCATCGGTAGAGACTTCTTTCCATGTGTAGGAACCGTCCGGATTAAGATTTCTTCCCCATGCCCTCATCAGGAGATCCCCGTGATGATGCCATTTGCGACCGTGATTGTGATGGATCCGTTCTCGACGGTAAAAGTCCCGGATGCTCCGTTTCCGGCTGACAGGGTAGCGCCAGAAACAGACGAGGAGGAGGAGATCGGTCCCGACATGGTAGCCCCTCCCGTTCCGCTTCCCGTAATCGCCCCAGACACGGCAAGATTCCCGTTTACGGTGGATGTCGGAGCCGTGAGCGTGATCCCAGACGAATTAATGACCAGCGTATAACCGGCGCATGTCAGCGTCAGGCTGTTCAGCGTCCCGATGACGGAGCAGGCTTTGTTGACCGTCCGGGCGATGAATCCCGCCACGCCCGTCAGCTGGACCGAGTTCGGATCGTCCGGAGGACTCCCGGAGTTCGAGACAGGAGTGAAGACCAGTGTGGAGAGGTTGCCCCGTTTCGACATGTCGGCAATGCCGCCGCCGAGTCCGGAAACACCGCCCAGATAGTAATCCGCTGGAGCGCAATACCCCTTGTCTCCCACCTGAGTGCAGGATCTTACCCACGGGCTTTCGTTCTTCGGGATCGTGACTTCCGGCAATGTCCAATCGGACTGGACCTCGAATTTCACGGTCACGATGGCTCCGTTCACCGCCGTCACGGAGCAGGGCAATGCCCTTCCGGTGTTCTCGATGATCTGGGAAACCCGGTTGACTGTATGGCGGTTCAGGGTATCCTGAAGCCAGAGTTTATGGAAATTGTCCCGTGCCATCTTATGCCGCCACCGGGATCATGTTCAGAACGGTCGCCCATTCCCTTCCGGAGGAGGACCGGAAATTTCCGATATGCCGGAGAGATGTCACCTGAAACAGGCCCTTGAATGTAGTCTGGTATTTCTGGGTCGAGGCGATGGCCGCCGTCTGGATGTTCACCAGACCCGGAAGGCTCTGGAATTCCGAAGGCATCTTGACGTAAGTGTTGAGTCCCAGATCCCCGCGCATGACCATCGTCGCCTGCATGACCCCAACATCTATCCATGTGGGCTGTCCGATGAAATCCGTCATGACCAGTTGGGTATACAAGGTTGGACTTGGAGCGTAGTCATAGATGAGGATGGCCCCCTTGGACACGCCGATACTGATGCCGGGATAGTTCGATCCGGACTTTCCCTTTGTCAGGTCCATGATGTAGCGACCGAAACCGCCCAGCGTGGAGCAGAAATGCGCCTCGTCGTATCCGATGGCAGGATTGTTGGAGAGGTTGGACGCTATCGGAACACCGGGGAAGGCCGTCGCCAATGTCGTTTCAATGGCAGACAGGATAGATGTCCCCGCTTTCCATGAAAAAACGATGTTCCCCGGATTCGATGTCGTAAAAGGAGCCGGAGCCAGCACGAAATCCAGATTCATCTCCGTTCCTTCCCAGTTTCCGAAGGACTGGAAGACATATCCCCGGAACAGCACTCCGGCCTGCTTCGGATTGGCGAGTTCCAAGCCCTTCTTCATGCCTCCCTTGACCTGGAAGACGAGTCCGGCAAATGGAATCGATCCGGCAAACTGTCTGCTCTGGATGAGGTCGGAGAGCGGCACGCCCTCGATAATGGCCGTGGATCCTCCCATATTCGAGTGCATAGGGTATACCAGAAAGTCGAACTCGACGTTCAGTGCCCCCGGATCATAGATTCCGTTCGGATGTGAGGTCCATTGCCGGACTGCCCGGTTTGTCGAAGGATCGATCAGTTCGATGTCGTAATACCGGCTCACGGGCTGACCTCAAACTGGTTCGAGTCTTCCCGGAAAACGAGCGTCGAGGACTGAAACAGGTTGAACACCAGGTTGATGTCGGCGTTCAATGGAGAGCCGATCAGGGGCATCGTGACGATCATGTTTCCGGAAAGATCCTGAATGGAGATATACCAGCGCTGTCCATAGAGATTCCACGCCGCAGTCAGGGAATACTGGTTCCCGTCCAGCGTGATGACGGTCTGGAACGGAACGGGCGCAGTCGTGGAAATGACGAATGGAATGACTGTCATGTCATCCTACCATTCCGGACAGGGACGACAGGCTGGGAGGCAGGGAGAAACTTCCTCCCGGAACCTGTCCACCGACCGCCGAAGCGGCACCAGTCAGGTTGCCCGGCGTCACCTTCGCCCCGTTGGTCAGTTTTTGCGTCAGGTTGCTCATGGCGGCAATGGCCGACTGAACAGAGATGATCGGCTGGATGAAATCAAACTGCCATTCGATCTGGGGTTGATTCCCTTCCCCACTCGTAATGTCGGAGATCGATGTCAGGAGCATTCCCGTGTAGACCTTGGCCGGCGTCAGAACAAGAAAGGATCCGCCCTGATTGTTGTGGGCCGTGATCACTTCGGAGAGGACTTCCCAGAACCCCAGTTTGATAGCGTATCCTCCCGGCTGATTCACCGGAGCGATCAGCCGCATGGAAACCGTCCGGGGCTGCTGGATCATGGCATTGGCCGCCACTTGCTGATTGGCGAAGGGATAATTTCCAACCGTGAAATTGACGATGTTCGATCCCGGAATCATTACGAACTTCGGAAAAGCATCGAGGCTGTAATTCCCTGTCGTCAGGAACGAATAAAGGACGCCGGGGGCCGTGAACGTTGCGATCGGCAGCAATCCTCCCGGAACCTGAGAGGCTATTCCATCGGCAAAAAAGATCGGCGTAATCTGGAACGCCATGTCCCATGTGTCGCGGAACGCCGTCGAGACGACCGAAGGAGTCTGGGGGATGATTCCCGCCATCAGTGCGCCGCTGAGTTAAGGGAATCCGAGACTCTGGATCCGGCCGGAGCTTCCACGACGATCTTGTGTGGCTTCTGGCGGATCTGGGATTGCGCGTGCCGGTGGAGGGCCCTGATCAGTTTCTGCTCGTGAGCGGATGGAGGGTAAGCCTTGACCGTATCGGATCCGAATGCTCTTCCGTTGAGCCACCACGCCGCATCCTTGCCTGCTTCTTTCATCTTCTGTCCAGGGCTTGAGAACTGACTGATCCTGTCTCCGATCCAGATAATCCCATCGGCGGCATACTTGACGGCCTGACCGAATCTCAGAAGCCACATTTTCAGATCCCCACTTTCGAGCAGTTTTACGAATTCTCCGGTAAACGCCTTCGTCAATTGAACCAGTTGCGGAGCAACCTTCCCGACCGCCCTCATCAATTCCGTTTCGATCACGAGTCCCGTCCGCTTAAGCTGAATGGCGAGGCGCGACATTTCCTCCGCAGTCCGGTCGGTGATCCGCATGGCGCGGGAATCGGAAGAAATCCGGGATTCTCTCCGCAAAAGCTCATTTTCCGGCGTGTTCCCGAGCCTTCGTAATGTGTCCAGATCCAGCCCGAACCGCTCAGCCGCCTGAGTCGCTGGAAGAGATTCCGCCATTGGATTGGAACGGTCCCGGATCCAGTTTCTCCGGGCCTGATTGATGATGTCGATTCCCCGCTGGGCGTTCGATTCCCCGATGAGTTTCCCGGCGTTCAGTCCCATGATGTTTCCGAAATTGGCGATCATGGCGTTGTAGGGGATTCTGGCCGTCTGGGAGAGCAGGGCGTTTACGTCGACATACCGTTGCATCTCGGTACGGAAGGCAGACGGTCCACCCGTGGTCATGCCGAATCCTCTGGACTCTCTCTGACGATTCATTGCGGCATTCGCCAGCCGGTCCAATCCGAACAGTCCCAGAAGTCCTCCACCGAGACCGAATCCGCCTAGCTTCATCAGGAACTTTCCGATGCCGAACAGGGAATCCTTGACGGACTTGGCCGACCTCGCCAGCTTGTCCATGCTCGTAACACCCCTTGATGTCTGGGCATGCAGTTCTTTCTGGGCCTTTCCGGCGTCCTTGAGCCCGGAGGCTACCATGTCCGCCTCGCCTGCCATTTTCGACGTTCCGGAAGTGATGGAACTCATGGCATCGTCGAGGTTCTTCCATGCGTCGACGGAATCTCGGATCTTCGTCTCGTATTCGCGGAACAGTTCCAGAAACTTCTGAAACTGCTCGTCGTTGACAACGATGTCGATGATGCTCTTGTTCGCCACCTAACCCTCGATTCTCAATGCGGACAGAATGTACCTCTCCCGAAACTCCCTGGCGGATCTGAAGGCGTTCGGACGGGCGGAAAACGTCTCTTCCCAGCCTTCCCCAGAAAACCAGTCTAGTATGGCACCTGCGAGGGTTGGGACTGCGCCGTAGTCTCTGGAGTGGTCGACATCTGCGAAAAATCTGTCTGTGCCATAGAGTCCGAGGAGGCTTTCTGCCCCTTCAGGAGGCCAAGGAGGATCCTCGTTCTGGCTTCCCGTTCGCTTTTTCGTGCCAGATGAAAAGCCGAGGTAAAAAAAACGAGGGAAGATTCCGCCTCCTGCCACTCTTCGAGGTCCAGAATGCCTCGGGAGATGGCCGACTGGACAGGAATTTTCTCCCAGCCGGAAGGGGTCGGGGCCAGTATCAGGGTGAGTCTTTTGAGTTCGTTCAGGAAGGAAACTGCGGGATTGTTCTGGGAGTCGTACTCTTCGGAAGAGCCTTCATGTTGCCTCTTGCAGATATCTTTAAGCACCATCGATGCGATCCGGGGTCCGGCGCTCATGGCATGAAACGATCCCTGACCCCAGATTTCCGAGAACACGGAAGACAGAAGCCTGTAGTTCAGTTCAAACACATCCCGGCTTACGGGCGTGTGAAAGAGTCTAAGCGTGGGCTTTCCGTCCTCGTCCGAGCGGATGTCGAGAACGATGTCGAGATCATTATTGATTTTCATGATCGATCCCCCTGATAAATGAAGTTAATATGTCGGGAATCGACTAACTGAGTGCCCACATGGAGGAATTCGTGTACACAATACCCCTGATCGTCAGCCTGGACACCGGATCCCGACCGGCGAACGCTCCGGGATCGAACTTCGTCACGGACGCATTGATTACCGGAAATGATGGAAAAACAGCCGTGTCGGAATGGACTTCCACAGTTCCTATGGAGGCATTGTTCTGGATCTGCTGAAACCAGTTGTTCGCAAGAGACTGCGTGCGGAGGATCTCCACTACGATGACCGCCGGAACGTAGGGCTCGGGAGAATTGACGAATCCCGTTCCCGTCTCGATCTGTTCTACGAAGGCCATCTCGTCGAAAGTGACGGTGATGAAATTCCGGCTCATGTAGGGAGCCGTGATGTTGAGCGTCGGGAACAGCGGAAAGACCAGACTTCCCCGAACGCGGTTCAGGGAGCCTTGGGAAATAAACGAATTAGCCATGCGTCAGGCTCCTATGCGACAAACTGAAGGGCTTCGAGGTTGAAAATCAATGTGAGGAATCCGTTCTGTCCCACGACCGTTGCCGTGAATCCATTGTAAATCCCCGCCTTGTAGTCGCTTGGATTGTCGGTCGTATAGGTGGAGAAAGGGATGGCTGTCACCGTGGCGGACAATGCGCATCCATAGGTCACCGCATCCTTTGCGACCCGATTGGCAACGG
>CAZXLU010000059.1:0-1057 GCA_964641875.1 Candidatus Woesearchaeota archaeon
GAAAATACAAAACTGTCGTCCAACCTTTTGCTGTCGGCAATTTCTTTTAAGAAGGTATGGCATTCAGGAAAGCAGGTGTGTATTTTTGGTGTAATGAATAAAAGGCATGCCAAAAATTATCTTTTAAATAGTTTGACAACAATAAAGGAAGAAATACGTGACACAGAAATAAAGGTATCTAAGTTAAAAGACACCATAGGGCTTATAAAGGAAGATACACAGCTTTTAGGCTTAGAAGAAGCACAACATGGTATTAATACAACCCTGGCGGCCATGTCTCATAAACCACTTCCACCAGACGTAACTGATACAGTTGACAGGAAACTAGAAGAAAAAATTAACAAACTAAAGACAATATCTGTAGACGTAAAAAGAGAAGACGGTGGAACTAATGGGAATGGTGGAACAGGACGGTTACAAAGAGCCATAACTGCGGTATTAACAGACAACGGCTTTCGGCAAAGTTTTCACCCAGCTATTTCTATTCAAGCAGCCATGGTAGACGCATGGCATGTTGTGTATGGTGGAAACACCTTTGGTAATAATATTCAAAGTGGATACACTTACAATGTGCTTTTTAAGCTTTACGATACGAGAAATTATGGTCAGCCGATAGGTACTCTTGTATGTCAGGGACATACAGGTACATATGAATTAAAACAATATGCGGAGACAGAAGAGACAAAAAAATTCCAGGAATGTACCCAAGCTATTATTAATAAACTTATTAAATAAAAAATAATAAAAATATTATAAAAATAAGACGGCCTAAAAAGCCGTCTTTTTTATTAATTTTTTGTTATTTTATTACTTTGTAAAGAGTTTGAAACACAGGTAGCGCAAGTTATTGTAAAACGCGGTGCATATGAAATTTTGTAAGTTGTTGTAAATATACCGCATTTATTACATTTATGCACTATTGTTCGGATAGGTATCATACTAATAACAATACTCCTTTTGTAAAATGTTTTTTGAAAATTAAATATAATTTATATATAATATAACATGAAAAATTTTTAAATATGTATTTACATATTTGTATTATACGAATAGGTGA
>CAZXLU010000059.1:1157-7699 GCA_964641875.1 Candidatus Woesearchaeota archaeon
AACATGAAAAATTTTTAAATATGTATTTACATATTTGTATTATACGAATAGGTGAGACTGGTGCCCAAAATATCCTTTATCTTTTAACCCCCTGTATTTTAGGGGGTGTGACAATAAATATATTTTTAAAATATATACCATAAATAGCATTATAAATATAAAAATACACCATATAAAAATAAAGTATTTTAAAAATTTACCACTTAATTTTTAAATAAAAAAAAATAAATTTTTTAACCATATTTTTTGTTATAAATATTGTAAATTAAGCAGAAAAATAGTTATTAATATAATAGTTATTAATATGTAAGACACCCTTCGTCAACCCACACTCCTTCTTTCATAGCATTTAAAGCTTTTGAAACGCTATCAGGCAATTTTATGAATTCATATTCTTCATTTACTCTTTCCTTCAATTTCTGACAAAATTTTTCTTCCAATATTTCAATAGTTTCACATTCTTCAGGATAATTACCTACTGATAAAATTGGGTCTGTGTTATCAATTTGTAGAAAAAAAGTTTTCAACACAGTATCCCAGCCTGCAATAACTTGTAAATTATTTCCTTTATTTCCTTCAGGATACATATCTAAAATTTGAAAATGACAGTGTATATTGTCTACCCAAAAAGGCACATTAACAATAAAATGTTTTCTAGTATAATAAAATTCCATATAGTTTCCTTTCTTTAATTATTTTTAGCTAACATAATTCTTCTAAATTCCTTTTTAATTTTAAAATAAATTCTCTTTACTTTATGTACGTAAGGAATTTGATAGATAGGGTTACGGGAATGGTAACGTGCAACAGCTTGCCATATATTTTTATTTTTTGAATGTACTCTTTCACTTGCGATAATGTATGCCCCTGCATATACAGAAGCGCAAGGGTCTTCAATTAACTCTCTTTTTGGGAAATATGCATAAAGTTTTGGACCCCAGGTTTTTGTATTTATCTGCATTACACCCATGTCGTAACTACCATTTGTATTACGTTTCAACATGCCAGGACGTCCGCCTTCAACAACTACAACGGAGTAAAGAATTTCAACAGGAATATTATATTTATCTGCGGCTGAATGAACACATGCTGGTGGAACGGGTACGTATGGCAACATTTTATTGCTCCCAGGTTATAACGTTATTAACTGTGAAGCCTTTGGGGAACATTGTTGGCACATAGATAGCCCCATTTACACCTTTTGTTTTATTCATATCCAATACAAGTACAACTCTGGCACTATTGCCGTCATAATTCATAAATTCCTTAGAAATATTAGGTGAAAAAATTTTTAATTCATTTTTTATAATGGGGAAAATATCAAGGTTAACAAGTGGTTGGTTTTGCCAAGTTATAGCAATTATTTTTCTTTCATAAATAAAGGTATTAAAAATAGCAGGACCATAAGTGTTTGGTACATACTTGTCGCCGTTATATATAGCTGTTTGTTGTATTACTCCAGAAGACAAAAGTTTTTGTGATACGTTAAATTCTTTCTTTATATTTTTTGCGTAAGCTGGTATACACAGAAAAACAGAAAATAAAATTGTTGCTAGTATTTTTATCATTAATTTATATACTCCTTTTAATTTGTTTGTTGTAACCTTCTATAAATATCCTGTCTTACTCTCTTCTCAATTTTTTTATCTCTACCATCGTCTTCCCACCCATTATTTGTTGCTTTTTGTATAGGTACTCTTGTCTGTATTGAATATCCACCACCAATTTTCTGTGTAATACGTGCCAAAATGCGATACCTATACTGTGTAATACCCCACGGATAACTAACATATTTATAATTATACCATTCAGTTCCAAAAATACCCCTATTATATAACATTTTTGTTACATTGTATTTTTTTATAAGAATATCTGCTGTCTTTGCATACACTTCGCCGTAAGGCATATGTATGCGCTTAGGTGTTTTAAAGTTAGCAAGTGGTGGGGATATATGCTGTAACGGATATGTACAACTTGCAAACAATAAAAATTGTAACAAAAAAATAATTTTCATTTTTCTCCTTGCTATATTCTATATATTAATATAGCAGAGAAATTTTTTAAATTATTTTTAAAAGGACAACTTATGACAAAGACACACCACATATGGGGAACGGCTGCAATTGCAACAATAGCTGGTGCTCCTATTTCTTGTATTATTCCGTCGATGTTTGGGGCATTAGTACCTGACATTGATATCTCATTAGGTATAAAGCATAGAACATGGACACATTGGTTTCCATTTTATATTACTTGCATTGTACTTATTTATATTTACATACCAAATTATTCATTAAATATTCCAGGCACACATATACATTTTTATATTAGAGAAATGTGTATTTGGTTTTTTTATGGTTGTCTTCTTCATTTAGTGGAAGATGTAATAACAACAATGGGTATTCCTTTATTGTTACCAACTGGTTATGGATGGAAAAATTATGGTGAAAAATTTTTTACAGCTATTGCAACAGGAAGAAGGTGGACATTAGGTTGGACAAAGACAGGTGGAAGGTTAGAAAGTTTTATAATTTCACTTTTAGTTATGTCAGCTATTTTTATTTTCTTTTACCGTTTATATATGGGTAATGATATACCAATTTAAAGGATACGAATGGAAGCAGTAGAAGAAAGGTTTCTTGGTCAGTTTTCGAATGCCACAAAAGCTATTTCTACATATCTTAATGACAAAGAAACACTAGAAATTATGAATAATGAAGGCACTATTTTTGTTGACATGCTTGGTAAAGAAATAGAAAAAATTAATATAACACTTTCAGAAGTTGATACATTACGTATTATTTCACTTGTAGCTTCACATTCACAGACAACTATAACAACTGATAACCCAATTATTTCAGCAGAATTACCAGATGGAAGCCGTTTTGAAGGTCTTATTTCTCCTGTTGTTAAAAAGCCTTCTTTTTCAATAAGAAAACATTTAAGTAAAGTACTGACATTAGAAAATTATGTACAAAGTGGAATTATTAATAACAAGACAAAAGAAATAATAGAAGACAGTATTAGAGAGAGACATAACATAGTAGTAGTTGGAAGTACAGGTAGTGGAAAGACGACATTCTGTAATGCAATAGTTGACGGTATTGCGCGAATAACACCGACACATAGAGTTATTTCAATAGAAGACACAAGGGAATTAAAAATTAATTCAGAAGATACACTGTGTTTAAGGACAAGTGACACAGTGGATATGACAAGGTTATTGAAAAGTTGTATGCGTCTTAGGCCGGATAGAATTCTTGTAGGTGAAGTTAGAGACGCTTCGGCTTTAGCTTTATTGAAAGCATGGAATACAGGACACCCTGGTGGTGTAGCTACCGTACATGCCAATTCTGCGTTATTGGGGCTAATAAGGCTTGAGCAATTAGTACAAGAAGCAAATATACCATTATCTGTTGTAAAGCCTTTAATTGCAGAAGCAGTGAATGTAGTTATTTTTATGGAAAAAACAAAGACTAGCAGAATAGTGAAGGAAATAATAAAAGTATCAGCATTTGACAATAATAAGTTTGAATACATTTACGAAAAAATTTTATAAAGAATTTATTTTAAACACACTATATTAATTGTGTAAAAGTAATTTTTCCAGACACATTCCCACGTGTCTATCTGTGCTATCAAATGCTGGCATGCGCACAAGCTAAAAAAAAAACATGTCAGCTTCTTATTTATGAGGAGATATTTTTATGAAATTTTCTAAGAAAATTTTTGAAATAATTTCTTTAATTGTACTTATGCCTTCTATAGCTTTTGCGTCAACTGATACACCAATGTTTTCAGCTATTGATACAACTCTTATGACCATAGAACAAGACGTAACAGGCTTTTGGGCACACACAATAGTAGTAATAATGTTTGTTGTAGGTGGGTTAGGGTTAATGTTTGGTGAAGGTGGTGGTGCAGTTAAAAAACTAGGTGGGTATGTGATGGGCGGTGCTATAGCTTTAGGTGCTGGTTCTTTAGTAACGCAAGTATTTGCAGGTACAGGTGCTTTTATTCATTAAAAAATAAAGGAAGCTAAAAAATGGAAATGTCAACAATTCCAGTTACTCTAATTCCAACTGCTTTATCTTTACAACCACTAATTTTAGGTATTGAACCTGAACTATCAATGGGGCTTGTTGGCCTTTTTGGTTTAGTAGGTTTTTTAGCAACAGATAACGTATGGAATTTAATTCCACTTTTATTATTTGGTCCTGCACTTTTTATTATTTTACGTTCACAAACAGCAAAAGACCCTTTCTTTTTTCGTGTTTTTAAGCAGAGCGTACAACTGCCGCGCTATCTTCCTGCTAATAATGGCTTATGGGCTCCGCCTGACAAAGTATTTGAAATTAATTAAAAATAAGGAGTTTTAATTTTTGTGAAAATGTTTGATATTCGTGACCATAGACGTGGGCTTAATGCTTATTTAGGCTATGCTGCTTTTGTAGACGACGGCATTATTATCCAGAAGAATGGCTCCTTTCTAGCAGGCTTCTCTTATGTAGGTCCTGACCTTGACACTGCTATTCCCGACGACATTATCAGGTTACAGAATGCGACAAATAATGCATTTTTAACACTTGGTGACAATTATGTTGTACATATAAATGCAGTTAGAAGAGACGCTTTAGGGTATCCAGAAGCTGGTTTTTTTCCAGATAGGACAACATGGCTTATAGATGAAGAAAGACGAAAAATGGCCCTACAGGGTGGCATAATGTACGACAGTATTTATGTAGCCACAATTGCCTGGGCTCCGCCTTCTGAATTACTTAACAAAGCTGAAAATTTTATTTTTTCAGACAGCAAAGAAAGTGTATCAGCAAATACACGTTTAAATAAGTTATTACTGGAATTTAAAGATACTTTATCAGCATTTGAAAGTATATTTAAAGGTGGTGACATTGCAGTAAGAAGGCTTGGTTCGCAAGAATTACTTACATTTATTCATTCTTGTGTTACAGGTTTACCGCACCCACTTCGTATACCTTCAGGTATTCGACCATGGTTAGATAGGTTTATTGACGAAACAGCAAATGAAAAGACGCCACCGCCTTTATTTACTTTTTTAGACACTGTTGTTGCAAGCCAAGAATTTGTTGGTGGTTTCTCTCCGAAGATAGGTGACATGAATATTGGAGTGTTAGCTATTACTGGTCTTCCAACGGAAACAACACCAGGAATGTTAGACCTTTTAAATAGGGTATCTTCTGGTTTTAGGTGGAATACACGTTTTATTTCAATGGGACCGACACAAGCAGGTCAACAATTAGGAAAGCTTACGCAGGCGTGGAATAGAAAACAGTTTTCATTTATGCAAGTGTTAAAAGCGTCAATAGGTAAAGGAACGCCAAAGCCAAGACAAGAAACAGTAGAAAAACTACAACAGCTTGAAGTTCTTCGTGGAGAGAATGCAGACGGTAAAATAAGGTTTGGGTACTATAACACTGAAATTATCATGTATCATGAAAATAAAGGTATATTAGAAGATGAATTACGTTTTGTAAAAAATGAAGTAGAAAGGCTTGGCTTTGGTTGTCGTATTGAAAAAGAAAATGCTGTCAGGGCATACCTTGGTAGTTTACCTGGTGACGGATACAACAACATTAGAAGAATATTTTTTGCATCACAAAACCTTGTAGACCTTCTGCCCCTTACAAGCCTTTGGGGTGGAATGGCCACTAACCGTCATTTTGGTGGTGCTCCTGCCCTTCTACACACTGTTTCCCTATCTGGTACACCTTTTCGTCTTAACCTTCATGTTAGAGACGTTGGACACACATTGGTTATTGGGCCAACAGGACGTGGGAAAAGTACTCTTCTTATGTTGTTAGCTATGCAATTTTTTCGCTACAAAGACGCCCAAGTTATTGTATTTGATAAGGGTTATTCTGCATTAAAACCGTGTCTTGCTACAGGTGGTATTCATTACGACATTATGTCACCAGACAACCCCGAAGCCCTGTCCTTGTGTCCTTTAAAATACATTGCTGAAAGTGAAGCCTTTTTTGTGTGGGGTGTTGAATTTGTGGCGGATATTTGCAGGTTGCAGCTTACAGGGACAACAGAAGAGTTTGGGCCTGAACAGATAAAAGCTATCAGAGAAGCCCTTGAAATTCTAAAACATGACGATGATAAAAGTTTGTCGGCCTTACATGGTCTTGTACAAGACAAAATTATAAGAATGTCTTTAGAACCATATACCAAAATGGGTGCAGCACTTCTTAATGCACAAGATGACAATATACAAGAAAGCCGTTTTGTAACATTTGAAACTGAACATTTATTAAAAATGGGTGACAAACTTGTTGTACCAACACTTGAATATCTTTTTAGAGTAGTAGAAAAACGGTTAACAGGAAAACCTACTCTTATTATACTTGATGAAGCGTGGTCTTTACTGAAAAACCCATTGTTTGAAGAAAGAATAAAGGAATGGTTAAAAGTTCTGAGAAAGGCCAATGCTTCTGTCATTTTCGCAACACAAAGCCTTGAAGACGTGTCGGGCAGTAACATTTCTGCTGCGTTATTCGAAA
>CAZXLU010000060.1:0-7691 GCA_964641875.1 Candidatus Woesearchaeota archaeon
AGAGGGTTTTTCTAACAAGTATATTTTTAAAAATTATGACTACAGAAATAATAATTGCAGCAATAATATTATTTGCTTTAATTTATTATTTTAATGAAGGTGATAAAAAAAAAGCTACTCAATTAAGTTGGTTTAAATTAAGTGAATTACCACCATTAAGTAATTATGGAACACCTGATCCATTATTAAGAGCAGAAACTAAATTATTAGCAGAAGAATTATTTAATACTAATCCAAATGCTCAAGCTATAGTAGCTAGTTATTTTGATTCTCATTTTGTCCCCCCACCATTTAGTGATTAAATTTTCTAATATTCAAATTATAGTATAGTAAATGAGTACAAAAATTGTGAATAAAATTATTAAAAAAAAAGAAGAAAAAAAACCAAAAGTAGAAAAAAAAGATGAAGAAGATACTGAAGGAGAAGATATTGAACAAGAAGAAGAAAGAAGTACTGATGGGAGTGATAAAGGTAGTGATTTAGAGGATTTTATTGTTCCTGATGATGAAATAGAGGAGGAGGAAGAAGAATCAAAAGATGTTATTCCTTTTAAAAGAGTTGTTACTTATTATAAGAAAAAATAAACTTTTTATTATTAATTAATTAAAATAAACATATTATTATTTTTTATTATCAATTTTTTCTATTCCTTTAGATACTGAATATTTATACTTCTTATTATTATTATTATTATTTTCTTCTTCCACTTTTTCATTATCTTGTTTTTCTTCTTCCACTTCTATTTCCTCTTCTTTTATTAGAACATTATAAAAATGAATTTCCAATCTTCCAATATCAATAGTTCTTTTCATTTTTAAAATTTAAATATTTTAATTTTAAAATTCCTGGAAAAATAATTTTCTAAACTTTTTCTAAAATCTAAAAATAAATCATTAATTAAAATGAGTATTTATAATGCTGTTGAAAATACTTTTTTTCAAGGAGTTTCTGGTTATACTATAGGTTATTTATTAGATACTTTTTTTCCTACAACTGGATTAGAAGGAGTAGATGATACTAATTTTATTAAAGTAATTGTAGAAGTATTATTTCAATTAGGTTTAGATGCATTTTTGGCTTATGCTTATTATGATTTTGCCAAAAGAAATTTGAGAGTTGATGATCCTAGTCATGGTTTAATTTTTGATATTACTAACTTTGCTTCTCAACCTTGGTTAATTACTAAAATAATTAACTTAAATTCTTACTTTAAAAAAAAATGGGTAGGACCAAAAACCAATTCAACTGCAAGAGAAGTTAGAAGAAAAGAAGAAGTTTCAGTTCAACCAGTTACAGATCAAGCTACTATTCAACCCTATTATTAAAAAATTCTAACTCAACTTTAATTAAAAACTTAAAATGGTTAAAAAAGGTGATAAATTAAATGGTTATTGCTTTAAATGTGGAGAAAAAAAAGATTTTACTGTAGATGATATTATAAGTGGAAATGCTAATTTTAAAAATAAAAAAACTACAATGGCTAAAGGAAAATGTGGTACTTGTGGTAAAACAATTTCTAGAATTGTTTCTAGTAAACAAAATGAATAAACTTTCAGTTGTATTTATAACTCATGTAATTATTTCTTTATTGGCATTAGGAGCTTTTATTACTCAATTAATTCGAACTAATAATCAATTATATATTGGTTTAATTTCTTCTATTGTAACATTTTGGTTAAAACCCCCAAGAATAAGGAAAAAAGAAACTTTTATTGATAAAAGTAAAAATACCAATACAGAAACAAATAATGATTATCATGTTTGTTAATTTTAATTTTCTTTTTCTTTTTTTTTTCTTCTTTTGGATTTAGGCTCTTCAATACTTTTTCTAGATTCTTCTTCAAGTAATTGACTTACACCTTCTAAATTTTCACTATCAGCTTCCTCCTCATTTCTATTTTCTTCTTTTCTTTTTTCAAATTCAATTAAACCAATCAAAGCATATCTAGGTAATCTTCCAACTGAACTATAACCTTTTTCTTTTAAATAAGATTTGAGTTCTTTTAAGGGTATTTCTTTATATTTTTTTTCAATAGTTTGTAATCTATTTCTTTTTCTAATTTTGGGGGGAGTTGTTTGAATTTCTACACTTTTATTTTCTTCCATTTTTTCTAGTTTAATTTTAATTAATAATGTTTAATTATTACCAAATAGAAAATAATTTAATAAAAAGTTATGTTGATCCATTTTATAGTAAAAATTCTTTTATTAGGGCATTAAAAAATAGAGAGGGAGTTCCAGTAGCTAATTTAAATAATAAATTTGAAAAAAATCCAAATTTAAATGAATCAGTAATAATTGATAATAGTTTTACAAGAACATTACCTGGTTGGACAGAATTTCCTGTTCCTGATGCTCCTGGTCCTAAAGTATTCAATAATTTTACTTCTCATGGTTTACCTAATGATGCTCAATTTTTTTCACAATTTTCAGGTGAAGCTGGAATACCAACAATTAATGGAAATTTTGATTATGGTTTTTTAAATAATTCTTTTATTTTTTTAATTATTTTACTTGGAGTAGCTTATTATTTTTTAAAGAAATAAAAATTCTAATTTAACCTTTAACAAAAAAAAATGTCTTTAACTGGTGATTTATGGAGATTTCTTTATTATGTTTATGATAATTTAGCTGTTGGTGGTACTGTATTTCTTGGTTTATGGTTAATACCTGAAAGAATTTATGATAGAATTCCTGGTTTTAATATGTGGCCTCATAATGTAAAATTAGGTGCTGAAGGATTTCTTTATGTTTTAGTTGGTAGTTATATAAAGGGAATGATCAAAGAAAGTGGTGGTGGAAGCAGGGCAGGTACAATGTTATATTAAAATGAATTTTTCTAGGAAATTCTAAAAAATTAAAATTAATTAAAATTAAAAATGAATAAATCAATTCAAATACCACTTTGCGATTGTAATAAAGTTTCAAAAAGAGTAATTTCAAGTAAAGGAAATGCTTATTATGCTTGTGCTAGTTTAGATAGGAAAAATAAATGTAAATTTTTTCAATGGGAAAATCCTCCAACTAAAGAAGAAGAAGAAAAACCAACTTATTGGAATCCTATTGTTACTAAAAGGAAATTAGAACAGGTAGATTCCTCAATTCTTGAAGAAATTAAAAATCAAAATGATATAATAATAGATGCATTAAATGAAATTAAAAATTTATTAAAAAATGAACAACAACAAATTAAAAGTTTAAGATATCAATAATTTGTTATTTATTTTGTTGTTCTTCTAATTTTTTTACTAAATGTTTTAATAAAATTACTTCTGTTTCTAAATTTTCAATTTGTTTTTCCTGTTTCATTACCCAACTAGATAATAAATTTATTTTTCTTTCTTTCCATTCTAACATTCTTCTTAAATGATTAATAGTTGAAATTAAAGCTCTTATTTGTCTTTCAAAATCAAACATTTTTAATTTTTGCGGGAATTAATTTTAAGGCTGTATACTTTTCAATCAAAAATTTCATTATTAAAAAAATTATTTTTTTTTAAAAATAAAAAACGAAGAATATGGAACAAAATAATAATAATCAAGAATTATTTAAATTAAAAGAACATTTGGCTTTTTTAGAAGAAAATTATACAAGAGTTATGAATAACTTCCAAGTTTTATTGGAAGATTCAAAAAAAAATAAAGAAGAAAATATCAGATTAAAAAAAGAAATAACCGCAAAAAATAAAAAAATTACAGAATTTGCAATAATGGTTAAAAATTTGAAGGAAGATTTAAATAAAAAAGATAATTTATTAAAAGTTAAAGATAATGCAATATTGGTTGGAAGTAAACATCTTACTTGGGCTTTGGAAACAAAAAAACAATATGAAGAAGAATTAAATTATTATCGTCAAAATGATAAAAAGAAAAGAAAATTAGATGAAATTTCTTTAGAAATTACAAGACAAATCAATAGAAAAATAGATGCTGCTCAAGGTTTAATGATGTTATCATCAAATGAAAAATTATTAATTAAAAATATAATTAATTAAAATTTCTAGTTGTTATTTTTTTAAAAAAAATTAAATAAAAATGGATTTAATTATTTCATCATTAGTTTTAGGAGCATTTATTTATTTTATTATGCTTTATCATAATGAACCAAAACCTGAAGTAAGTACTTATTTATTAGATGTACAAAATACTCCATTCCAAAGTAATATGTATAGAGATGCAAATGAACATTTAGTAGCTGATCCAAATAAAGTTAACTTTCAATTATTACAAAATAATATAATTGCAGCAGAAATAGTAAAAGAAGATACTCCAAGATTAACTGATCCATTTTGGAATGCACCTAAATCAGTATTTACAGTAAGAGAACCATATAGAGGATGGATTAATACAAGTGAATAAATTCTAAATATTTTTTTTAAATAATGAATAATCATTTATTTATTTATTTAAGTAATAATTCAATAAATAATCCAATAATTTTAAAAGAACCATTAAAATTAAATGGATTAAAATTAGTTAGATATTCCATTAATGGTGTACCTACAACTAATGGAATACCAAATAACTTATTTTTATTATTAAATTTTCAAGATATACCTTATCAATTAGATCTTAATTCAAATGTTAATATTGGAGGAATTCCTTTACCTTTAACTGGAACATTTACTAGTGTAGAATTAAATCATATTATTCATTTAAATCCAGGAAATTATCAAACAATTCAACAATTTAGTTTAACTTTAAAAGATTCTCTAGGAAATTATGCTACTTTTTCTAATGCTTGTTTCTGGTTTGATATTATTTTCTAATTTGTAATTTATAAAAAATTTAAATGTCTGGACCAGGTAGAAGTAATCTTCAAGTTAATTTAAGAGGCCAAGATTTAAATTGGTATAAAAGAAGTTATAATCCATTTAGTTATGAACCTTATTTAGGAGCAACTAATCATATAAGTGAAATTTTTGATATTAATCCAGTTTCAGTTGGTTATACATGGGGTGGAGAAGTTGATTTTGAATTAGATAAAAGAGGAGATTTATTAGGAAAAATTGAATTAATGATAAATAGAGGACCAATTGTTAATGGTAGTAGTTCTGCTTATATAAATGATTGGGAAGTTTATTCAATGATTGATCGTGTAAATTTTAAATATAATAATAGATTATTTTGGACAGTAACTGGAGATGAATTATATATTCAATTACAACAAAGAAAAAGATTAGTTGAAAGAGAATCAGAAGGTTATTTACAAAATGGAGTTTCTGGTACTGGAATTGGTCCAAATAATACTGGAGCAAATTCAATTAGTTTATCATCAATTAGTTCTCAAGGTACTGTAATTGCAGGTGATTTACAAGTTCCATGGGCTGATAGACATAAACACATTCCAATGGTAGCCATGCCAAATAAAATTAGAGTAGAAGTATTTTTAAAAGCACAACAATTTTTTATTAATGATCAAAATAATCCAAATGCTTCTAATGATAGTGTTGCATTAAATCAAATATGGTTAAGATGTTATTATGTTCAATTACCTCAACATTTAAGATCAGAAGTTTTTACTTTAGTTAATTATAGTGAAGTTACAACTACTGGACAAACAGCTATTGAACAAAGAGGAGTAGCAGTTAAAATACTTTCAACAGAATCTCAATTAAAAAATATTTATACTGGATCACTTAATTATATGAATATCAACTTAAGAAATATTAAAAATTCAGTAGTTTATTTTGCAGTTTTAATGAGAGATCAAAATGATCTTATTACACCTTGGGCTGTTAATTTATGGAATTTTCAACCAATTTCTAGAATGTATTTAGTAGATAATGGAAATAGAATTACTGATTATTATGATTGGTTTGTTTCAAGCACTTCTAATGTTAATCAATATAATCATTTTACTACTAATGCATTGGCTTTTCCTGATGGTAATTTATGGATGAATGTTCCAATTTTACCTTTAGTGGAACCTGAATTTATTTTACCAAGTGAAAGTAATTGTTTTGGTAGTAGATTTATTGCTGAGTATAATAATCCTCAATTATACTTTGAAACTACTAATGCTCCAGGTAATACTGTTTATCAAGTAGATATTATTGCTTATATTCATAACCTATTAATCTACCAAAATGGTGATATCAGAATTTGGTTACAATAAATTATTAATTTTTGTAATTTCTATTGTTTTTTTTTTTAATAAAAAATGCATTATTTAACAATTAGTTTAAATTTACTTTTAATTATATTTTTAATTGTAATAATAATTTTTCTTTATTATACTTGTAATAGGACTTTAACTTTTATTATGAATTTAAATATATTAAATGCTAAAAATTTCTAGTTAAATTAAGAAAAATGCAAAATTTTCAATTATTTTGGCATGATTATGTTGAACAACCTATATTTTCTAATGGTCTTGGAAATCCATTAAAAAGATTTGTTGTAATTAGTGCAAGTTCAGCTGTAATTTTGTGGGCATTAAAACCAAGAGGATTATTTACTAAAGAAGGAGAACCAAGACCATTAAGATTATTTAATAAAGAAGAAGGAGTTCCATTTAATTGGGTTTTATTAAGTTTATTTATTGGAACATTAAGTGTTCTATTCATTTAAATTTCTAATTAAAATATTTAAAAAATGAATACTCCAACATTACTTGCAGAAACTGTTTCACAATTAGGACCTGATTATGTAACCAATAAATTATTAGCTGGAAGTAGAGAAAAATTAAATTATACTTCTACAATTAAATTAATTGAAGATAAATTAAAAGGTGTTTATGAAACAGCAAAAGATTTACATTTACCTAAAGAACATTTATTACCTTGGCAATTTAATAAAGATTGTAAATTATTTGCTAATAAAATTGAAGTTATAAAAGAAAAATTAAATATTATTGCAAATTTATATGGTTATAAAATTGATGATGAATTAAAATTTATTAAATTTGGAAGTGACCTATTAAGAAATGAAGAAATAAGAAGAGAGAGACCTTGGTTACTAAATTTTTTAGATTTTTTAAATGACAGGAATTTACCAGCAGAATTTACTAGTGGACTTCATTCGAGTTTAAGTCAAAAATTTACTGAACTATATTTGGAAGAATTTATTTATAAAGAGGAAAAAAAATTTCAAGAAGAGTTAATTACTTGGATGGTTGGTAAATCAGTTCCTGAGTTTTATGTAGATTGTTGGTGGTTGGAACCATGGGCAAGGGAAGGAATAAATAATAATGGCAAAACATTAATTGATTTAGAAAAGGAAAGAGGAAAATTGTTAAATTCATTTCCTAATTTAAAAGAAGGAATAATTTTGGCTGATGATGCTTTAAAAATGAGAACAAGAGCATTTTTAGAAAGATTAAAATCTACTGTACCTAAAACTGATGAAGAATGTTATTTGTGGTATAAATATTTAATTAAACATAAGCCTGTTGATTTAGATTACATTACTACTCCAGAATACGATGAAATCATTTATAATTTGACCCCACCAAATAAAAGAGTATCTTTACAACCAACAATAATTCCAAAAAAAATACCAAAAACAACAATAAAAAAGCAGCCAAAAGAAAAATTTATAGATTTAGAAGAAGAGGAAGAGGAAAATTTACCTCCACCTGAAGAAGAAGAGGAAGAAAAAAAGAAAAAGGAAGAAGAAGAAAAAAAGAAAAAGGAAGAGGAAGAAAAAAAGAAAAAGGAAGAAGAAGAAAAAAAGAAAAAGGAAGAGG
>CAZXLU010000061.1:0-7471 GCA_964641875.1 Candidatus Woesearchaeota archaeon
AGAAGAAAATCGCCATCGACGCAATGACATGGTTGTGATCAACAGCGAAGGCGACGAGTTCGATGTGTTCATCCGTCAGAGTTTGGACTTCGCTGAGGATTTTTCTGTTGGGTTGGTGTATCGGTCTAAAGACGGCAAGCGCATTACATTGGTGCGTTATAACGGTCAGCACGAACAGAGCGATAAACCATTTTCGGATAACCCACATTTCAGTTACCACATTCACCGTGCCACGGCTAACAATCTGAACAATGGCCGTTTCGAGAAGCACCCGGCATCAATTACAGAAACCTATGGATCGTTTGACGAGGCGATTCGCGAGTTTATGAAAGCGGTCTGCATCAACGACTGGCAAAAGTACTTCCCCTGTGCGGTGAATCTGCCGCTGTTTCAAAATGGAGTGGATAGATAATGGACTATCAAACAATTCTTTCGACTGGTTTTGGTAAGCATGTGCGGCTACGCGAAAAACGGCCTGGGATCATGAAATTGCTGGTTCCCCTTTTCCATGAAGATGGGGACATGGTGGATATTTTTCTGGAACAGCACAATGACCGCGTGCGCGTGTCCGACCACGGTCTTTCGCTGATGAAACTTTCCTACCATTACGACATCGATACCCAGAACAAGGAAAAGATTTTCCGTCAAATTCTAGGCGAAAACCGTATTCAGGAAGATGGCGGCAACCTTTTTATCGAGGTGCCGCACAGCGAGTTATACCCCGCTGTGTTGCATTTCGGTCAGACTGTGGCCAAGGTCTGCAACATGGGGCTTTATCGCCGTGAAACAATCGCCAACTTGTTCTATGAATCTCTGGATGATTATGTCATGCAGGATATGCAGTGTTTTCACCCAACGGCAGCGGTACGACCCATTGCCGGGCGCGAAGAGTTGGAAGTGGACTTCTCCTTTGAAGCCGGGCGTACGCCAATTTACCTGTTCGCTGCCAAAGAAAAAGATTCCGCCAAACTGCGGCTGATCGTGATCGCCTGCCTGGAATTTCAAAAAGCGGATCAACATTTTCGCAGTCTGGTTGTGCATCAAAACTTCGATACCCTCCCCAAAAAGGACGCCAAACTCATCACCAGTGCAGTGGATAAACAGTTTGTATCTATGGACGACTTCCGTAACCACGGCAACTCATTCATTGAGCGGCTGGCCGCGTAACAACCAAAATCAGGGAATTCAATGCCGTTTCTCGATTGGGTCAACAAAGCCCAAGCACAGCGTACATCAGCCAATGTTCCATACCACTTGCTGCAATTTGAATCCGCACACGGTGATGCCACGGCGGAAAATTTGCTCATTCAGGGCGATAACCTGCTGGCGCTCAAGGCACTACTGCCGTTCTATCGTGGGCAGGTGAAGTGCATCTACATCGACCCGCCATACAACACCCAAAGCGCGTTTGAGCATTACGATGACAAACTGGAGCATTCACAATGGCTGTCCTTGATGTACCCGCGCCTGGTTCTGCTGCGTAAGTTGCTGGCGGAGGACGGCAGTATCTGGGTTTCTATAGATGATAACGAAGCGCATTACCTCAAGGTACTAATGGACGAGATTTTTGGTCGCAACAATTTTGTATCAAATGTCCTTTGGCAGAAAAGAACCTCTCCTGATGCCCGTATCCAACTTGGGGCGGCACATGATCATGTTATGGTCTTCGCCAAGGCAATTGAGCGAACCGGATTTAATAAACTTTCCCTTTCTTCAGAACAGGCCCAGAATTTCAAAAATCCTGACAATGACCCGCGAGGTCCTTGGGTATCTACAGACTTCACGGCTCAAGGTTGGCGACCCAATCAAATGTACAAGTTGCAATCGCCGACAGGTGTTGAGTTTGAGCCGCCTCCGGGGCGTTGTTGGTCAAACATTGAGAGTGAATATCGGCGGCTTCTTGCTGACGGACGCATGTATTTCGGTAGGGATGGTACTGCCCGCCCAAGGGTGAAGAACTATCTTTCAGAAAGCGATGGAATTAGTTCGTGGTCATGGTGGGGTAATTCAGAAGTCGGACATAATCAAGAAGCAAAAAAAGAAATTAACGTGCTATTTGGGGCTGATGATGCCTTCGATACCCCCAAGCCAGAACGACTTTTACAGCGAATTATCAGCCTTTCAACCAAGTCCGGCGATCTTGTGCTTGACAGCTTTCTGGGCTCTGGCACTACCGTAGCCGTGGCTCATAAAATGGGTCGTCGGTATATCGGGATCGAAATGGGGGGGCACGCGCGAACTCACTGCTTGCCACGGATGCAGAAAGTCCTTGAAGGTGAACAGGGCGGTATCAGCCAATCCATCGGCTGGGAGAGCGGTGGCGGTTTTCGCTTTTACACATTGGGCGAACCCGTGTTCGGTGCGGATGGTGGCATTCATCCAGCCGTGCGCTTCGCTCCATTGGCGGCCTATCTCTGGCACTTCGAAACTGGTGAACCGGCGCGGCAAACGTTTGTGTTTGACTCGCCACTGCTGGGCGTACATCGTGGCACAGCGTATTACCTGCTTTACAACGGCATTCTTGGTGACCGACGACCACATGGCGGCAATGTACTGACCTCATTGGTGTTGGGCTATCTCGATTCGTTGTTATCGCATGATGGTCAACGCATTGTTTACGGAGAAACCACTCGACTGGGCGAAGCACGCTTGCGCAAGGCTGGCATCACATTCAAGCAGATCCCTTATGACATCAAGGCGTGCTGACCATGTTTGATTTGAAAGATTACCAAAAGAAGGCGCTGGCAACGCTTGATGATTTCTTTCGCAAAGTGCAAATGGTGGGGCTGGATGCCGCTTGGCGGGACTGTGCCCCAGTGGTGGAGAAAAATGGCCAAGGCTTACAAGCCAAATATGATGCCGAAGTGCTGGGCGATGTGCCCGCCGTCTGCGTGCGCATTCCTACCGGGGGCGGCAAGACTTTTCTCGCCGCTCATGCGGTAGCCAAAATTGGCAAGACTTTCCGCGATACTGCCGCGCCGGTAGTTTTGTGGCTAGTGCCTTCGGATGCCATCCGCGCACAGACATTGGCAGCACTCGCCACGCCGCGTAATCCCTGCCGCGAGGCATTGACCGAGCATTTTGGTGAGTTGGTGCGGGTGTGTGCACTGGACGATCTGTCCACGGTCGCCTCGCAGGAAGTCGGGAGGACTGCCGTTGTGATTGTGGCAACTATTCAGTCGTTCAATGTCAAGGATAAAACCATCCGCACGGTGTATTCCTTTGATGAATCGCTCGCCCCCCACTTTCAGTGGTTGACCCCGCAACAGGAAAGTCGGCTCGACCGCGTGACCGAGGCTGACATTACTGCTCAACAGTATTTGACCGCTGCTGACATCGGGCGCGTGAAGGCATCGCTGGCCAACTGGCTGAGTTTGAATCAGCCAATTGTGGTGGTGGATGAGGCGCACAACAACCGTACTGACCAGGCTTTCCGCACGCTGCGCAATCTGCACCCGGCCTGTTTGGTCGAACTTACCGCCACGCCCGTTTCGGGCAGCAATGTGCTGTTCCATGTGGGAGCGCAGGCGCTGGCGCGGGAAGACATGATTAAGTTGCCAATTGTGTTGATCGAACACACGACCGGCTGGAAGGATGCAGTGCGCGACGCCATTCTCACCCGCGATAAACTGGAATTGCTAGCGACCAAGGAGTCGGATTACATTCGCCCGGTAATTCTGTTTCAGGCAGAAGCGAAAAATGGCGAAGTCACGGTGGAAGTGCTGCTGAAGCACTTGACTAGCGCGGATGGCGAAAAGTTGGATCGCAAACATATTGCGGTTGCTACCGGCGAGCAGAAGGAATTGGACGGCATCGTTCTGGCAGACGCGCAATGCCCTATCCGCTATGTCATTACGGTGGAAGCCTTGAAGGAAGGTTGGGATTGCTCCTTTGCTTATGTGCTGTGCGGTTTGCAGGACGCGAGAAGCGCGAAAGATGTGGAACAGTTGCTGGGGCGCGTGCTGCGTATGCCCTATGCTCGTCCGCGCAGCCAGCCGGAACTTGGCAAAGCATATGCGCATATCGTGGCGCAGGGCTTTGCGCGGGTTGCCGATACACTGGCTGACAGGTTAGTAAACAATATGGGCTTTGAGGCGTATGAGGCTGCGCAGGCAGTCGCCCCGGCACAAATCGCCTTCCCGTTACTGGATGGCAACGGGCATCTGCAACCGAAACCGGTAGAAGCATTTATTTCTCTGCCTATGCTGCCGGTGGAGGCCATTCCCGAGGCCTTGAAAGACGGCATCGAAATTCGCCCGACCACCAACGGCGCAACTGCAATAGTGCGTGGAGAATTGTCCGAAGCCGTGGAAGATTTTTTGCTCTCGGTGTGCAAGACTGGCAAGCAACGGGAGAACATCAAGGAAGCCATTGAGCGCGAGCGCACCCGGCAGGCTGCCCTGCTGGCCCCTTCCGCGCGCGGCGTGCCCTGTGCGCCCGTCCCACAACTTTGCCTGCAATGGGATGGCGATTGGCAGCCGGTGGAAAAACGCCTGCTTTCCGAACTGGGCGAGTTTGATCTATTTGCTGAGCCGATGCGGCTTGAAGGTTTTGCCATCCGCGAAAATGGCGCGGCGTTCGAGATAGACGTTGAAGGCGGAAAGGTGGTGTACCAAATTGCGGACAGCGGCCAACTGCATTTGAATGAAGTGTCTGCCCATGCGACTGAAAATGATCTGGTGCGCTGGCTGGATCGGGAATGCCACCAGCCAGATATTGGCCAAGCGCAACTCATCAAGTGGCTGCTGGCCCTGTTGCGCCACCTGATTGCAGAGCGTGGCTTTTCGCTCACGGCGCTGGTGCGCGCCAAGTATCCGCTGGCCGAGGCAATACGCCGGGAAATTGAACTGCGACGTTCAAATGCCATCAAGCAGGGCTTCCAGAGATCACTGCCGGGCTTTTCTGCTGCTCCGCGCTTGGAAGAGGGTTTCCGCTATGCTTTCACTTTCCTGCCCAACCACTACCCGGCCAGGCCGCCGTTCTATTCTGGCCGCTACAAATTCCGCCATCATTATTACCCGGTGATTCACGATTTACGGGAAAAGCGTAGTGACGGCAAACCGACAGAGGAGTTTGTTTGCGCACAGGCAATTGACACCCATCCTATGATTAAGCACTGGGTGCGGAATGTCGAGAAAGAGGATCGCTTCTCTTTTTGGCTGCCGACCGCCACCGACTATTTTTACCCGGATTTTGTCTGTGAATTGACAGACGGACGCTTACTGGTTGTGGAGTATAAGGGTGCACCATACAAAACCAATGACGACTCGCGCGAAAAAATGCAGGTAGGCCATCAATGGGAGACTTCAAGCGGTGAGCATTGCCTGTTTTTGATGGCAGTGGACGAAGATGAATTGGGGCGCAGTGTGGCACAACAGATTGCAAACAAGATTGGGTGATGCACTGACATGCCCGATCTTCTCTCTCTTTCCGGCCTTGTGGCTGGCGGCGTAACCGATCTGGGGGATCATTACCGCGTTGGAGCCACGGGAACGGCTATTCCGACCGTTTGTCCATCCTGCGTCTCGCCTCTCTACCGTCATGGTTCGCAACCTCAGTCATACATGGACACCCCCATGCACGGCAAGCGTGTATTGATCGAGATTGACCGAAAACGTTACCGTTGCAAGTCTTGTGGAAAGACCTTGTTTGAACCTCTGCAACCCTTTGACGATAAGCGGTTGATGACTCAACGCCTGGTCGCCTATATCGAGTCCCATTGCACCAGCAAGACCTTTGCCGATATCTCCCGTGAAGTGGGGGTAGATGCCAAGACTATTCGGCATATTTTCGATGACTATGTTTCCCGTCTCAAGAAAACGGTGATATTCCAGACTCCAGAGATCATGGGGATTGATGAACTCAAGATCATAGGTCAGTACCGGGCCATGATTACCAATGTGGGAAAACTATCCTTGTTCGATATGCTTCCCACACGCAATAAGACCGACATAGTGGCTTATCTGAGAGCCATGCCAGACAAGGGTAATGTCAGACTTGTCACGATGGATATGTGGAACCCATACCGCCAGGCGGTTCAAACCGTGTTGCCAGAGCGTCCCATTGTGGCCGACAGGTTCCATGTCGTCCGCATGGCCAATAATGCCGTGGAAACCGTCAGAAAGGCCATCAGAAAGGGGTTGACGGCACATCACAGGCTGAAGCTCAAAGATGACCGGTTCGTTTTATTGTCAAGGCTCTCAAACCTGAATTTCAACGAACAGGAAAAACTCAAGGAATGGTCAAACCTTTTTCCGGCGCTTGGGGCCGCATATCGCGCCAAGGAAGAATTCTACGATCTATACAATCTCCAGTGCCGGATCGATGCAGAGCGTGCTGCTAAAGCCTGGATACAGAACCTTGACCCAAGCATCGAATGGGCCTTCAAAGACCTCAAAACCGCCTTGGGCAACTGGTGGGTGGAAATTTTCAACCATTACGAATATCCTATAAGCAATGGCTACACGGAGAGTATCAACAACATTGCCAAGGGGATGAATCGTATGGGACGCGGATATAGTTTTGAGGTGATACGGGCGAGGCTTTTGTATGACAAAACCGCTAGGGCAAAAACCACGCACATTGTTCGCAGGAAGAACAAGTGCAGTCCCGAGCAACCCCCAAACAATTTTTCCTTTTTTTCTGGATTGCTGGAGCCCGCAGATCAGACGGATACCAAGGTCATTGAGTACGGCCCCCATCTTCCAACATTGGCACGGCTTCTGGAAGAAGGTTACTTCGCCTGAAGTTTCAACAAAATGGCCGCGTCAATGATGAATGGATTTACTGTTTTTCAACACTGGATTCCGCATACCCTTTTATTTCCCTTGGGGGCATGCGATAATCGGCAGTCGAATCGCTGATCCTGACAAATTGCATTAACGGGTGCCGTTTAGCCAACCGATGGTGCAACGTACCGCTCACTGACCAAACGAGTAAGGAGAACAAATGGACAAGATGCGCAACATAGCCGTGATCGTCGGCAGCCTGAGGAAAGATTCGATCAATCGTAAAGTTGCCAATGTGCTCACCGAGTTGGCACCAGTGGGGTTGAAACTCGACATCGTCGAAATTGGACAATTACCGATTTATAACCAGGACGCTGATGAAGACCCTCCGTCAGAGTGGACGGCATTCCGTGATCGAATCAAGGCGACCGACGGGGTTCTCTTCGTCACGCCCGAGTACAACCGTTCCGTACCTGCCGTGCTGAAGAATGCTTTGGATATCGGTTCACGGCCTTATGGAAAAAGTGCATGGAGCGGCAAGCCAACTGCGGTGGTCAGTGCTTCACCAGGGGTGATTGGCGGATTCGGCGCCAATCACCACCTCCGGCAATCGCTCGTTTTTCTCAACGCTCCTGCGATGGCGCAGCCGGAGGCCTATATAGGAGGTGCAGACAAATTGTTCGATGCTGACGGCAAACTTACCAACGACAGCACGCGCAAGTTCCTGCAGGATTTCATGCAGG
>CAZXLU010000062.1:0-7469 GCA_964641875.1 Candidatus Woesearchaeota archaeon
TTCGGTTGCGAGCCGCTGCGATGCACCGACGAGCATCAGGCGTTCGGTGGCGTGAC
The DNA here is from genome assembly GCA_964641875.1 of Candidatus Woesearchaeota archaeon. Taxonomy (GTDB): domain Archaea; phylum Nanobdellota; class Nanobdellia; order Parvarchaeales; family Parvarchaeaceae; genus Parvarchaeum. The sequence goes on from CAZXLU010000062.1 coordinate 57, forward strand.
GGGCGACGTTCCCACCTGTCGCCAGCCGCTGGGCAGCACCGCTCGCGGGCAGGCGTTCGGGTTCGCGATGCAGGCGTCCACCGAGCTTTTCTTGGTCGGCAGGCCGCAGAGAGCATTAGGATCACGCAAGAATCTCACGCCCTGCTTGCCCGATGGGGTCGTAACCGACTCGTAATGCCCGCATCGCGGCCCAGTCCGCGTCGGGAACGCCAGAGGCACGCCAAACGTGCCGTTCTGGAGCTGGTACAAGGCGGCATCACTGACGGCCGCGCCGCCCGCCACCGCGGGCAGGCTGATTACTCCATTTGCCATGGTTGTCCTCCTATCTCACTCTTGAGGCCGCGGCTTGTCCGGCCGCGCTGTAGTATCCGCAAAGCTGACTCTGTAGATGGGCGCCGATTGCTGCGCCGACCGTCGCCGCAAGCGGCGCCTCGACAATCGTCACATACCCTTCTGTGACCAGCCCGCCTGCCACGGCAGCGCCTATCTCGGGCAGATACGGACAGATGACGTTCTTTCCTGCTGCCGCCGCGATCCGGTAGAGGGCGCCGCTGATGGCGCCGAAGAACCCGCTGTTGCCCGTGCTCGAGGCCACCTGCGCCTCGAGGGATGGCGGCGCCTGCATCACCGGCGCCGGCGCTGGAGCCCGCGCCGGCCCGCCGCACTGATGCGAAAATCCGCACAAGTTCTCCATGCGTCAGCACGCGCAACATCCCACGCGACATTGTGTGAACTGTGCGGCGCCGTAGGGCGAATACCCTGGGCTGCCGTAGTAGGCCGGATACCCGCTCGTGCCGTAGCTCGGATATCCTGCGCCAGTGTAATACCCGCCGCTGCCGTAGTTCGCGGGAAGCGGAAGGCCGGCGTTGCCCGTCATCTGAAAGAGAAGCGGCAGGATGCTCATCGCGGCGCCCGCGAGGCTCTGAAGATTCACGGCAGGTACTCCAGCTTAATCGCCGCGTTGCCGAGGAAAAGCTCGAAGGGGCGCCGGCGGCCGCCGCCGGCTCCCAGGGCATTTCCTGTTCGGCCCGCTGCGGTCGGCGCCGGCGCGCCGCCAAAAAGCAACCCGCTTCCGAGAGTTTGGTTCTTGAGCAGCCCTATGCTGTTTGCCTCGGGAATCGAGGCTTCAATCGGGGTTCTGCCTGGAATCTCTAAGATGTTCATGGCTGTAGCGCGGGAAAGCCAGACTGCGTCTGCATGGGCGCGCCGAGGCTGCCGGCGTACTGCCCGCCCGTAGCGCTGGCGTTGCAGCCGTCGGGCACCTGGAAAATCCCACTACTGATGCACGCGTTCGGCAGGCCCTTCAAGGCGTTCTGGAGGTCTTGCAGGCTGGGACAGCAGAAGCACGCTTCCACCGCCTGCGAGGGCGCCGGCGCGCAACAGCCCGGCGAGGTCGGGTCGGGAGCGTAGCCGCCAGCGCATTGCCCGCCGACGCTTGCGATATCGCCCGGCGGGCACGGCTGAGGCTGCGGAAGAGGGAACGCGGAGAGAGGCGCGCAGCAGCCGGGCGCGTTCGGATCAGGGCCGTAGCCCGAAGGGCAGCCACCGCCGGAGCCGGCCACGTCGCCCGGAGGGCAGGCCTTGGGCTGCGGCAGGGACGACGCCGGCCGGCAGCAGTCCGGGTTGTTCGGGTTGTCGGGGATGTAGCCCGGCGGGCATTCCCCATTGAACATATTTGCGTCGCCCGGCGGGCAAAGAGGCACACGCGGGTTGATAGGCGTGCAGAGGCACTGCGGAGGCCCGCTGGGAATGGTACCTGGCGGGCAGGCAGGGCATCCGCCCACCGGCGGGATGCCTCCACACGTACCGCAGAGCGTGAGGGCTTGGCGCAGGGCGCTGCAGGGCAAGCAATCGGTATTGCCGCCCTGGACGGCCGGGAGCTGTGTCATGAAGCCAGCCATCAGCTAGCCGGCGCCTCCTGGGCGCCCTGGGCCGGCTGAGAGCCATCGCCGTTGCTGGCCTGCGCGACCGCCTGAGCGGGCGCCGAGGTGCCGTACATGAAGCCCGTATGTCGCTCGGCGACGTGCCGCCTGATTGCCTCCAGGTCCTGCGAGTAGGGGTTCTTGCAGACTGCGCAATCCGCGCGTGCGCCGTCCGGCGTGATATTTTTGAGGCGCCGACGCTCTTGCGTGCGATGCCCGCCACGGCTGCCGAGCAGCGCAGCGAAGCGCCGGACCGATAAATCGCCAACCGCTTGGGCAAGTGAGGTCGTCATCTCCACCGATGCCCTGGCCGACGACATGGACTTTTCGAGCATTTCCGGGAGGACCTTGAGAAGCGCTTCCTGAAGCGACTGTGTCTGCGCCTCTTTTACGGTCTTGGCAAGCTCGCGCCGCGCCTCATCAAGCGCGGCGCGCACCGCGTCGCGCATCGCCTCTTCTGCCTTGCGCCGCCGCCACCACATGCCGCGATGATGGCTCCCCAGCCGCGCCAATGTCAAGAGAAATCTTCTCTTGACTCGCGCGCGCTTCTGCGCCATGCTCGCGTTGTGCGCCGGGGCGCACAAGGAGGTTAACGATGCTACCTAAGAAACGTCGGCTCGGCTGGAAGGCGGCTGTCGCCTGCGAGCTGGCAAAAAAGGGCAGCCGCTGTCGCTGCCGCTGCCATGGCGAGGCTCACGGGCGCGGAAACGCGAGCGGATTCCTCGACGTGAAAGATCCGCATTTCGTACCAGAGAAGGCGCGCGCCATCGCCATCAAGCGCGCCAGCAGGGAGGCCCATCGTGTACCAGGAGCTTGAACGAATCGAGGAGCTGCGGCTGCGGGCGCTTCGCCGCCGCCGCTGGAGGTCGATTCAACGCATCATCGGCGCCGTCCTGGTCGCCATCGCGATTGGCGCGGCCGCCCGGTTGCTGCCATGAGCAAGCCGAAATGGCTGCCGGTCAAAAGGTACTGCCTGAGCTGCGGGTTGCGGGAAAACAGCTCTGGCTTCGTCCGCGCGGCGACTAAGGGCATTTGCAAGCACCGCGAAACGGCGCCGGGCTGGGTCTTCGCGTTTCGCCTGCTGGACGCGCTTCTGCCCGGCAAAAGTTATCCACAGGTTTCCGGGCGCACAAGGAGGGACACTTATAAGTAAGTGTTCGGATCTCCAGAGATGAGGAAGGGCGCTTCGCGCCAGCGGGTGTTCGCCGTTTGTTCGCCTGCTCCAAACGGCTCACTCAACCCCCCCTACCCTACCCTTCCCCCCCTTCACAAGAAAAACGGGCCGAGCAGGCCAAAGGAGCCAGAACGATGAGAGAAACAGAACTGCTGATCGAAGCAACGAAACTGGTCGGCGAGACTCTCCGTGACCAGGTCCTGGAGGCCATCCTTGACCTTGAACGCTTTCCGTGGTGGGACCGCATAGGCGACTACCAGCGGCTGGGGCTGCTCGATATGAGAGTCGCTCTAGGCGCGGAGGGTTTCAGGGAGTTTGAGCAGCTGTTCCAAGCGTTACATTCAGGCTGGGTGCGGGAAGCCGGGTACGAAATCCGCAAGTCAAGTTGGGCGCGCCAGGCCGGCCGGCGTGCGAACCTGGACGCCTATCTGGTCGAGCACAACGCGTTCCCCCCCGTTGGCAAAGGAGGGTCAAATGATACTGGTACTCTGTGATACGGAGGAGGAGGCGCAAGCGGCCGCGCGTGCTGTCGACGCCTGCACGCGCGCGTTCGGCGATAGCCTGGTAGCCTGCGCGGTCCGCAGGCTGCCCGTGGGAAGCTGCCATGGGCTGCGTGACGGGATTGATGATGGGAATCTCCTGTGGGCGGTAGGCGAAGCGGCAGAAGTGGCCGGGCGATTCCTCATGCACTACACGGGGAAGCAGAAAAAAAGCGCCGGGCACGCGCCCGGCGCCTCGGCTGCCACGCCCGCTTGCACGGGCGATCCCGATCAGGTATGTAAGGGAGCTAAGCGATAAACCTCCGCCTCACGGTTTAAAGCCAAGCGCGGCCGCGGCGAGTGTTTTCGTCGCGGCCGCTGCCTTTTTCATCGCCTCGCCCGCACTCTTGGCCATGCACCCTGGACGGCTGCAGATCCAATGCCCGCAGCCGCTGCAATAGTGCGTCGCCGGCTCGTGGCACCAATGGCAACGCATCGTAGTGGGCGGAGGCGCCCAGCCGCCGCCTGTGTAGGAGGGCGGGGACACAGCTACGCTGGCGGATTCGATGAGCCTGTCGAGGTCTGCAGCTGCGCGGCCAAGTCTTGCGCCGCCATCCTGGTCACGTTGACCTTGGCTTGGTGAGCGTTCGTCGCCTCTTTGCCGAGAATCGGCGCCAGGTCGTTTAGCACGCCTTCGATGATGCCTAGGACGCTCTCAACAATGCTCAGCCAACCCATGATTCACCTCAGTTGTGGGCACTCGCCATCACGCCCTGCACGCTCGGCGCCGTGCCGGCGACCACTATGCAAACCTGAACAGCGCCGCTCAGGTTCAGGACCGCGCGCGGGCCGGAGAGCCGCAGCACGCTCCCGGCGGTCGGCGCCATCACGCCGGTCACTGCCTGGGCGCCTGTGTCGCAGGGGCTCGTTGTTTGCGTTCCAGTCTCGAGTTCCACGCTCGGGGTAGTGCCACCGAGCGTCAGCGTCATTGTGCAAATCGATAAGCCTTGCGCCGGCGCGGTCGCCAGAAGCGTGGTGCCTGCCGCCGCGATGCTCACCGGCGTGACGATGGTGCGAACGTTCGGGTTCAGGCAGGCATCGGCGTAAAGCCCGCCCACGGGCTGCTGGGCGCGCGCGCGCACCGCGAGCAGCAGGGCGACGACGACCAGGCTGCCGACCAGCGCCGACGCGAGCACAGCCGCGAAGCCCTGCGCGACGCTGAAGTGTTTTCGCCGCGTGCTCATGCCGCCGCTTTGGCCGAGGCCTGCAGCACCTCTAGTGCGTTGCGCACGCGCGGCCAGTAGCCACCTGGGTCTTCGTCCCCATGGTCCACGTTGCGCTTCCAGCCTTCGTACCCGTAATGCCAAATCAACACGGCCTGCCGAATCGGGAGGTATCGGTAGGTCTCGAAGAACCGCTCCAGGATGGCACACGAAATCGCAGGCAGCCCGCGCAGGCGAATAAGCAGTTGCTTCATTTCGTCGGTCCAGCCGCGCGCCCATCCCGGCAAGAACGTCTGCGCTTCCGCCGCGTGAATCTGGAAGAGGCCTTGGGCATCGCCGTCATCGCCCACGGCGTACTCGTTTAGGCCGCTCTCGACAACGCCGATGGCCTTGGCGATCTGCCAATTCTCCCTGAACGCGAGAAGGAACAGGCCGTCAAAAGTGCTTCTCATTGGTTGCCTCCAGGGTAGTAGTCGACGATCGCCCAGTAGTTCGGTTGGGGGCTGGTCTGGTTGCCGGCCTGCGCCGCGGCCACCTGCCAAACAAGCCACGGCTTCCCGACGGGCTGCGGCCCGTCGGTTCCGTAGATGGTCACGGGCCGCTCGAGGTCGCATCCGGGGCTGGTGAGGTAGGCGCCTTCGAATGGCGAGGCGATCCTCCCGCGCCCGACGAGCCTGATTTGCGCGAACGTGCCGCTGCCGCCGCTGCCTGGTCCGCCGCTGTTGTTCGTGACCATGAGGTAACTATCGTCGACCGCGCCGGGGCTGCTAAGGACCATCCCGGCTGCTCTGATTACCATCGCGTCTGTCGGTCCGAACGCAAACGGGAGCTGCTGTGCGAAGCTTTGAAACACCGGGCGAGTACGGATGCCCATAATGGAAATGGTCAGCGTGTGCGCTACGGAGTCCGTGTTCTGTAGCGTCGAGCCCAGGAAGCCGCCGGCGTTCTGGTCCCACCTGGTTCGCCATCTGACTGGCGGCTGACCTGTGAGCAGCAGTCCTTGGTTCGCCGCGGTCCCGGCCAGGCCCAGCAGGACGCCTCCCGTGCTAGCCGGCGTGAGGTCCTGAATGATGGCGTCGGTATCGAACAGGGAGCCGCTGGCGTTCGAAGGAAACCCGAACAGCTTGTATAGCTGCGTGCTCGTCGCCGCAGCCAGGCTCGCGGAGCTGGTCGGCGAGGTCGTTGCCGGCAGCCATTGGTTGGGAAAGGGCGAGGCCTGCGATGCTCTGATCTGATAGCGCTGCACCGGGAGCGAGGCGATCGCGGCGCCGCCGGCGCCCGGCGTGAGGCCCGGGATCCCGTTCATTCGATTGATATCGAAGACGGGCCGGTCGCCCTTGGGAATCTGGTCAAGCGGCGTGCCGGGTATTACCCGTTCGATCCCCATGCTTCACCAAAAGCTCGACCGCCCGCTTGGCGAGGTCAGAGGCCAGCATCACGGCCCGCCCCGTGCTCTCCACGGGGACGTTCATGCACTCCCACGCCGCGGCGTCGAGGTCCGGCCGCTCCTTCGTGGCCACCTTCACGGTCACGAGAAAATGCGCGAGCGTCGCCATCAGGGCTGGACGTAGGTCTTTACCCGAATCGCGTCCGTCGCCGCAGCCGCCGTGAGATTCATCACAATCCGGCTGGCCGCGGGGATTGGGAGCTGGCTGACGATCACGTTGTCCGGGATGTCCGGGCCGCTCCCTGCTGTGCGCGGGGCGGGAATCACGTACCCGGCTGGCACCGGGAGCATGGGATTCGTGCCTGCGTACACCCGCATCTCCATCGTGTCGATGTCGCCGGCTGTCCCCTTGTCGGCAACGGCGTAGACGCTCAGCGTCGCCGCAACGGGCAGAAAATCGACACCCGTGCCGGCTAGCGCGTTCGGGTAGCTGGTCGCGCCCGTGAAGTTTTGACTGGTAAAGAGAGGCATTGTCGTTTCCTCCGAGGTCGGTTCAGATTTCTAGCGCGGCTCCCGAGGAGCCGCAGTTGGCAAGGCACGTCGCATATTCGACGCGCGCCGCCGCGTTGAGCACGGCGCATGTGGTGGCCGCCGCGATCGCGGCGAAGCCGCCGCCCGATGCTTCGGCTGCTGCGCTGCAATCCTGCTGCTGTAGGTCGCACGTGCAGGGAGGCACCGTGATTATCTTCATCGCGCCTGGCGGCTGCACCGGCGCGGCTTCGGGCTGAGGGCATGAGCCGTCGGCGTTCGGGATGCTGCCGTCCGGGCAGGTCTGCTTCACGAGAATCGCGCAGGGTATGCGCGCGCCTCCCCCAGGCCCGCCCATGACGGCATCGCAGCCGCTGTACAAGCCGCCGGAAGGCTGCGAGCCCGGCAGCAGGAACAGCTTCGGGTACTTGAACGGCGCCGGCGCCGGCCCGGGCCGCGCGCAGTTGCACGCATACCCGCACCGGACTGCTTCCGCTTGTGCCTGCTCGCAAGTCATTTAAAGACCTTGCTCGTGATCCACGCGGCTACTCCAGCCGCCACGCCGGCCGCCACGCCCGCAACCACCGCTTCCGCGAGATGCGGCGCCCAGGCGCCCGCGATGAACCCCGCGAGCGTCGCCCAGCCTTCGGTTGCGAGCCGCTGCGATGCACCGACGAGCATCAGGCGTTCGGTGGCGTGA
>CAZXLU010000063.1:0-7452 GCA_964641875.1 Candidatus Woesearchaeota archaeon
ATTTCAAACAAAAAATCACGTAAATTACGCAAATAATGTAACAAATAGAAGGACATAATGCATATATATGAAGTATGGAAATAGTGTAACAGTGAAAACATGACCGAACAACTCGAATATAAGGAAATACCCGAAAGTCAGTTGAATGAACTAAAGGAATTCATAAGAGAAACTGCGGAATACATTTTCAGTACCGCGGGACACGAGTTACCGATACAATTAAGCGAAAAAAGTGACTGTCAAGACAATATCCTAATTCATCAAGATATTGAGGAGTTAGTGGTAAGCGTAAGAACACTTGAGAACTTAGTGGAATACATAAGGGGATTATTTGATGAAATTAAGCAGTACAGTGACACACTTCAGATAAACTATAATTATGACAATACGGGTGAAGAGATTGAGGTAACTAGTGAAAGTTTTGACGATCTAGAAAGAGTAAAGCGATCATATTCCATATATGTCCATGTCCTAAGCATTATGAATAAGATAAGAATAGCTAGGGTAGAAGAAAAGTATCAAGATATAGAAGAGTAATCTCATATTATCTTTTTTTTATCTAGTTCTATTCTCTTCATAAAGAATAGGTATTCATATGAACTATCCTTATATATGATATAATGCAATAATGATATAGTGAAAATATGAGTCAGAAACAAAACGGGATAGACACAAAAGAGTTAATCGATTTTTTAGAACACGTATTAGACTTCAATTTTGATACTGAAAACTATAACTTACCAATAAAGCTTAAGACTGACAAAGAAAATATGGGCGATTTAGTACTAATAAAAACTAAGACTACCTTAAACGTAATCTTAGATGATAAGAGTATTAACGAAATTGGAAAAAAGATTATAGAACTATCTGAGAACTGCTATAAAACTGAAGAGTTCAGTATGGATTACGGTGAAACTGTAGATGGTGAAATAAAAGAACTAGAAGTTAGCGATACTTATGTTGATGAACAAGATAATGTGACTTACCAATATGCAATAAAGTTAAGCGATAACAAAATGAAAGTAGTAACTTCTGAGGAATATCTAGTAAGAGAAGAAGACTTAGAGGATTAAGTCTTTCTTTTTTTATCTACCATATTGTACTGTTCTATAATTCTCTTTCTTTATTCGTTTTCCCCTTTAGACTAGATCATATAGAATTCTCTTTACGAGAATGATACCAGTAGAGAATTGAAAGATTGCCGAGAATCCGTTATCATGATGAATTCTTGATGAAGAGAATGATACTATAACGGCATTCCAGATATTCTTTCAATTCGCAAGTGATTCTGCTGCAGTACCTCAAATACTGACTGATCCCTCAACAACTCCCTATATTCTCTTCATGAAGAACTAGTACACATATGAAATATTCTTATAACTATTTATCAGTCTAAAATTAGAGAAAAATTTAGAAAAAAATTACATTGAATTAATTAGGTTTTCTATCATTATTATTTTGTTTTCTCTATCCTCGAGTTCGCTTTTAAGAGATTCTATTTTTTCTTTTGTTTTATTTTCGAATTCTATTAGATCATCTTTAGTTCGTATATCTTTTGATATACTTTCTCTACTGATTCTATATATTTCATCATTTTTTACTACTAATGCTTCCATATATGCATTCGCATACACGAATACCCCGACACTTATCGAGTATGTTACTTCTATCTTACCTTCGGTCTCCCCGTGTTTGAACACGGTTATACTTTTCTTTTTTTGATATACTTCCACTTTCTCACTGTTTCATAGTTACACAAACTCATATTTATGTCTTAGTGGTTATGTGGACATGATCTACAGTATTAATTTTACTTAATGTATAGAAATAGAAAGTAGAATAAAAAAAAGAAAGATATTGACTTCAAGCTCCTTTCTGCACTGGTATTATTTCTATCGTGTCACTACTATTGTTCTCTAGTTCTTCGGCTAGCTCTTCCTGATCCCCTATTACCCTATCCCCTATCTTTAGATTGAATTGTCTGATTCCATTTTCCTCCGCTATCCTTATCGACTCTCTCACTATCTTTTCTGGATCCCTCTCTACTTGGGTTTGGCTAGAACCGTAACGTATCGTTACGGTTCTGGTAGGTTGTGTGGTCTCGAATGGCATGCTTTCACTATATCCCTATTGCACGAAATCCCTAATAAATGTTTTGCCGTTATTCAGGGAAGAAATTGAGGTATACGTCTCTTACGTCTTGATTATCCTTATTGAGTTCGTAAACGTACTTCACATATGGCTTAGAATAGTTACTATCAATATTAGGTATCCGCACGACATTAATCACCCCCCTTATCACTTTCAAGATAGTACTCGGTGTAAAGTAACATCGCGAAGGTGTGAAATCCCCCATGCACACCTCCGCGGGTTCATTCCTGATAAAGTTCGGAGGTCGTGTTGGTTTGCACCACCCGATCGGTGTGCATGGAGAGATTGATCTTATTTCCGCCCAACACTGGAAATCAATGGGCTTTATCTTTATTATCTTATCATGAAAATGAAACGATTCGTTCCTCACGTTAAATTCAACCCGTACCTTACCTTTGTCTATCTGGAACTCGCCCTTAACGACTTCGGGTATATCTAGTATCATATTTATTAAGTCTAGGTAATCGAAATTGATTATAGATTTTCTTATTGCTTCCTCAATATATTCAGGTATTCGCATAACTTCTAGTTTCTGCTTTATTATATGATATACCAACTTGGTACTTACCTTATCATTCATTCCTACCCACCCTATAGATATGTAAGAACGACAGATTTGATAACAGATTGTCAATTGTCTCTTTTTTAGCGTAAGACGGGTGACTTAGCAACATTGTTGCGAGTAAGGACCGCCAATTGCTCATGTATGAATACTCCGTATACACCAAGTTCTTATATTTGCACCCTATCGTTTTTCCGTTCATCAGTATTAGCTTTCCTCTATTACACTCAAACCCGTACGCCTGCCCCTCGTACTCGATCTGATATAGAACTTCTCTATAAGGATCTAAGTACGTAGACCCGATTGTAAACGATCCTCGTAAAGAGTAGTTGATATCAGTTCCGTTTATTGTATAGATTGGAAGTTCATCAATAGCCCTATCGAGTTGCTCTTTATCTCCCAACAACACTTTCTTATTATCTATTATATAGAGAACATTCCTCATGGCAACGTGTGGGTTGCCTATTTCTCCTATTATTATGCTTCGTTGAACTCTGTCCGTTATCAGTATTCTATCATTAGGCACTGAGAATACACTCCATGCCCCCCAATCGGGGAGTATTTCCCACGTTTTTGTTAGATATATGTTTGAATCATCCTTGCCGAGATACTTTTTGTTAAAGTCTTTAAGTAGTAATACCTCATCGATATTCTCGTATAATTGCATGAATTTTTTCTTGCCAATGTAGACTATTTCAGGCTTAACAGTCTCACTCATTCCCAACTCACCATCTTACTTATATCGATCGAGATAACTTTTTTCATATCGACAATGTCCCAGAACGGGTGTGATAGAATGTAGTAAAGTGCTAAACCTGTTATCGCATTTGCGGTGAACACGGTACTTGGCTCTATTTCGTACCTATCACTCGGTTTGAAATAGAACGGCTTCGCATTCACGAAAACTGTCCCTCTGGAAAACCCATCGTATTTTATTGATATTATTGCATTGTTACTTGTCTTGTATTTTAATAGTAATGGCAATAATTCCAACGTGTCCGTTTCATCAAATATTAGGTTGTAACGATAAAGATATCTTGCGTAGTCTTTAGTGAACTTGTCATTTATTTTTATCACGTTTATTGGTCTTATCTGTACCAATCTTCTATATGCGACTTCAACTTTTGGTTCGCCTAGCTCTGACACGGTTCCTATTCGGTTCAAGTTTTCTTGTTGTAATACATCATCATCTATTATTGCTAGCTCGCGTATCATTGTACTTCGTACTAATGCCTCCGCCACTGGAAGCCCTAGACCACCCATTCCAATTACCAACACTCTAGCTGTCTTATACGTCTCGATTGTTTTAGATATAGGGGACCGCATTATGCGGTCGTAGAATCGATCAACTGAAAAAATGTCGATCGATTCCCGTGGAATTGGTTCGGATTCATTTGCCGTGAACATGTTTTCCACTTAAACAAAATAGTGATAATGTGTTAAAAAGCTTTTCACGTAAAAGTGAAAATCAAAAAAATGAGGTTTATTCTTCGTCTTTCTTATGCTTCCTTTTTTTCTTCGCTCTCTCAAACAATTTTTCAAATTCAGAATCATCGTAAGATAATTCATCAGAATCATTGTCAGGAGATCCCATAGGTTGCATATATCTATACGGGAATGGATATGAGTACCGCGGATACTCATATTTGTATTCATATGTAGTTTCTTTGTTTTCCGTCTTCTCATCTATTTCTTTTTTTGCTTTATCGATCAATTCCTTCATATTGTTTGAAATTTCATGAGTGTCGTTATACCACAATATTTCATCTCTAGTAAATTTTATGATAACTAGGATACTGTGCGAATAAGTAGTCGTTGGGATCCTCAACGTAAATTTTTGTATACCTGATGATGTAACTAGAATATTATTACTCTGAGGAAGTAGGTACTCATTATCAGTGTGACTAAAGTCACTTATATTTCCAGGATGTTTGTGCCCGATCACACTGATGTCCGTTGGCGGATCTTCTTTCAGTTCCACATCGGCATGACTTCTTTCCTGTTTCGGAAAGATAGGAAATTGGAAAGGTACGTATAAGACGTCTAACTCCTCAAAGTCGTTTTCTGACAAGGTTTTGTTGAACACTAATTTTGGCGTTGGATAGTATGCTTTCTTGAACATGATTTCCTTAAGATAGAACATATATTCACGTTCCACCTCACTACTAAGCTTCGAAAAAAACACATCAAGAGATCTCGATACAGCGATTCGAAACGGTAAATCCACCATTTTCGAATCGAATATCACGTATTTAGGTCTCGCGTCGAACATGCTTTCACTATTTCACACTTATATCATATCTTAAAAAACTTTTCGTTAGCATTCTAATTCCCCACGAATATCGTAAAACATCAGTTCAAAGAGTATTTTTAGTCTGGTTACACCATTTTCAAGTATCGCTTCCAAGTAAACACTGTAATCTGGCTCATCTAAATGATTATTATGAATTGTATAGTGATAACTAACTTCCTTGTCACTTTCCTTCATTACTATATCACTAGCACTTCTATTTTGAATATTATAAAAAAACCATTCTCTAAGCAGTTGAATTATATTGTCATCAAAAGTCACATCAAATTTAAAGATTGTTTTATCTACCACGAAGTCTCCACTTATCTCTTTTTTCTTCTTTATTGACGGAAGAAATACTAATAGGAGATCATCATTAACGTGACCAGCCGCGATCTCTTTCAGCAAATTCTTTAATAATTTCACCTTAGTCTTTTTATTCATAACTGCTCACCTCTGAAGTATAATTCTTTCAAATTTGAGGGAATTACGATAAGCTTCCTTTATAATGGAATTAGGACTACGAAAAGTTGAGAGGGATTTATGATTACTATAAAGAACGTGAGCTATCGGAATCTTGTAGAGCGGAATATTCTTACTTGTTGCTATGCTATATAAGAGAAATTGAAATAGTAGAGTTGTCCGTCGTTTTTGCCGAGAGGAGTTGTACACATTCTCTAGAAAATCAAGTAAATGGTATAATTTCTGCTTCTCTTCCTCAGTAAAATCAAGAGAAGAAGATAGTATAGCAACATACTTATACATTTTTACATCAGTGCCTAAGAACGAAACATCAAGAATTTCATGGAGTAGGGATATCTCGTTACTCTTTATCTTTATTTCTACGGTATGATTTGCTGTACTGTTTTTATATTCCTTGTTAAATGATACCTCTTTCTCTAACACGACCTGGATCATGTATTTCTCCCATCGTAAATTACTACTTCGTTCTCATCTTCATTATCTACAATTTTCGTCATTCCTATTGTGGTAAGTGGTACAGATTCTTTAAATTCCGTCACTACATATCTAGCTCTATTATCATGCACGAGTTTTTGAATAATCGTAGGCTTTCTTGCAACAATAAAGGAATGTATAACTCTTCTTGTGTTCTGAGTGTTAACATCAATCCTATAGCCTCCTATAACGGCGTTGCTAGTTCTTACAAGTATTATTGCCTTTTCTGGAAGTGTTTCAATCGTCTTAACGTGAGCAAGAACGTAAGAAGTAGTACTTGGCGTATTTGACATGGGATAAAGAATGAACCTCACTTTTTTAGGTTTATTTTCTTGTATATTCATGGATACATCACACATTAGTATGCCACCCCTTTTCACCTGTTCTATTACAGTCGCGAAGGAATCTTGTCTCACCTGAACTGAATAGTACTCTTTTTGTTCGCCTGGTAAACTCAAATCGAATTGATTCACTGGATATCCGTAAATGTAACGTCGGTTTTCATCATATCTTACAAATTTCCATTCGGAAAGGTTCAAAAACACCCTAACTGGAATCGACGTTATCTTTACGGATCGGTTCTCTATTACGGGTTTTGGCTTGATCTCAATTTCGTCCTGACTCATTTTTTCACCAATACACAGTAGAACAGTTTCACTAAAAAACTTTTTGGAGTAAAATGAGGTAGCCAGTGGGTGGGGCACCTTTACAGGGGCGAGGACTTTTCAACTCTATAGAAGATTAAACGCCCCACCCACTGGCTATAAGATAGTGTGAAAACATGTTAATAAATCTTTTCTTCAGATTTGATGATCATGACATCTTTCGCCTCAGAGTTATTCCATCATCATCATAGGTTGCCTCCACATTCAGTTCAAATACGCAGACATTCTCCACGCAAACCGCAATATCATCTTTACCCCTTTTGGCTAGAATAAGCACTATACCGTTTGAACCAAATATGAATGCATCTTTACCTTTCTCTATAAACTTTATTTTGATACGAATCTCATTATTATTCACCTCAAATGGGATGTTGTAACATTTAAGTATACGGTGCAAGTTATCGCTCTTCATTGTCCTTCACTTATTCCATTTATATACACCTGAGCTAGGCAATCTAGAACGATGTGTAGTCTAGATTTTTTGTCTATTGTAATGTGGTACAACCTTATTTTGTCTTGGTCAGTCATTTCAACGGAGACTCTGTCCCTTACCTTTTCTTTTGTTCGTGATATACACTCATCTACATGTTTACGATACCCCTCATCGGATTCATACCTGTCCAATAGCATTTTTATTATGTCTCGCTTTGTTACATTTCTTCTTGTCTTCTCAAACTCCATTACCTTCAACTTTTGAAGTGTTAAACTGGTATCTTTTGATACCGTGATCATAACGTTTTGCCTATTTATCTTATTTGCCATATTTCACCATATCCACATTCTCACAAAAAAATAAAAGCTTATCTTTTTCGTTGTATCATCAGAAT
>CAZXLU010000064.1:0-1869 GCA_964641875.1 Candidatus Woesearchaeota archaeon
TTGGAGAAGTGGCAGTTGGAGATGTACAATTTAAATAATTCACTGTAGTTATTGCACCAGGAAATCCTAGATTAATTAAATTAGGAATTCCATTAGCATAAATAATAAATTGATTTGCATTATAATTTAAAGTAGAATTAGAATTAGTAAAAGTTATAATATAAAAACCATCAGAATAAGTAATAGTAAATTTAGAATTCATTTTTTTATTAAAAAATTAGAAATTACAACTTTAAGAAATTGGGTAAACAATTGTAAAATTTCCAATCATACCAATAGTTGATGGAGTAGTAGATGTACTAAGAGTAAATCCTTGTAGCTCACCCACATAAAGTTGAACTGGATATGTATTTTGTTGTTGAATTACCAATGTACCTCGAGTATAAGAACCAGCATTTAGTACAGGTATATCAAACATATATTCAGAAGGTGATGTTGGTAGTATAGCACTAGGTAAATCTAAAATAATGGAAGCTTTGGATGTGGTGCTATCAGAGGTATTTGCTTGACCATTATCTCCCATAATAGTAAGAATAACTATTGGTCCTATTATTATCCAACCTGAGCCCCATGTACCACTATAAGCACCAGAAACAGAGAAATTTCCACTTCCAGTTAAAGGAGTTAGTGAAATTCCATTGACTGTTAAACCATTTCCAATAGAAACAGCTCCAGTTAAAGTACTTGTTCCATCAACTGTTAAATTTCCAGTGACAGTTAAATTTCCATTAGTTGATTCAGTTCCACTTGAACTTGAAGATGATAAAGTTCCACTTAATAAATTTTGTAATGCAGTAATAAAAGCACTTAATGTAGAATAATTAGAACCAAGAGGATTAGTACAATTTTGATAATTTAAAATATATTGATTTCCAGGAGGACCAAATCTAAATAAATTGGAACCTTCATTACTTGGAATTACTTGAACAAGAGATGAATTAAAAGAAACAACATGAAATTCATTATTAACTATTAAATTAACTTGATTAATTTTAAATTGAAATGAATAAGATCCAGAATAAGGAAAAGTTAAAGCAATTGGAGCACTCATTTTATTAAATGTTTAATTAGAAAAAAATTATAAAATATAAGTAATAGTGATTGGATAAGGTAATCCATTATTTCCAGTTGTTGCAAAAGGTGCATTACCTGGTAAATCTAATTCCAATACAACATTGTTAGTAACTAATGATGAATTATAAACATTTAATTGTCCACTAAAATAGGAACTCCCACTTTCAACAATAGCAGTAAAATATTGGCTTAAAGTAGGAATTAACCAATTAGGCAGTGTAATATATAAACTGGTAGCAGTAGAAGAAGCTGTTCCAACAAAAGCACCTATAATTAGGGTAGCAAATCTACCATTAATATAATAATTAATTTTAGTTGTTGTATTAGCTGCACCAGTTATAGTACTTGAATAAACTCCACTATGATTTTGTAATCTATTCTGTAATAAAGTTATAAAATCACTTAAACTACTAAAATTAGAAGCATTTGGAAAAGTACAATTTTGATAATTTAAAATATATTGTTCACCAGGAGGGCCAAAATAAAAACTATTGACATATTGATTGCAAACTTTTATTTGAATAGCATTGGTTGCATGGGTTTTAACTTCTTCACTATTAGTAAAAACTACACTTGTTTCTGAACCTTTAATTAAAATTTCAAAAGTACCATTAAATTGTGAATTAATTGCAGGTGATAAACTCATTTTCTAATTATTTAAGTTAGAAAAATGAATAATTATAAATTACCAGTATTTGATATTGATAAAATTAAATTAGATTCATTTATTTTAGTAGTTGGTAAAAGAAGATTTGGTAAAAGTGTTTGGAGTAGATGGATTTTAAGTAAATTATA
>CAZXLU010000064.1:1969-5890 GCA_964641875.1 Candidatus Woesearchaeota archaeon
GTAAAAGAAGATTTGGTAAAAGTGTTTGGAGTAGATGGATTTTAAGTAAATTATACCCTTATTTTAATGATGGTGGGTATGTATTTACTGAAACTAAACATAATTATTGGTGGCAACAACATATACCAGAAAATAGAATTTATGATGGATTTCAAGAAGATGTAGTTCAAGCAATTTTAGATGAACAAAAACAAAAATGGAATAAATGGTTAGAAGGAGATTATGAAGAAAAAGATTTACCATTTGTTGTAATTATTTTAGATGATGTTATTTCTGATAAAAATTTAAGATATTATGAATTATTAAATAGACTTGTATTAGAAGGAAGACATTATTTCATTTTTTTAATTGTTTGTAGTCAAGATGTTAAAGGATTGGGTCCTAAAATTCGTCAAAATGCTGATATTATTGCCTGTACTTATCAAACTCAAAGAAGAGCTATTGATAGTATTTATGAAGATTATGCTGATATAGTAGGTGATAAAAATTACTTTATTGAATTATTAAGACAAAATACAATTGATCATAAAATGTTTATAATAGAACAGTCAGAGGCTCATTATGATGTAAAAGATATGTTTTTTGTTAGTAAAGCAAAAGAAAAAGTAAAACCATTTAAAATTGGAGGAGCTAAATTTTGGAAAGAAAGTGGTAATAATTGGGAACAACAATTAGAAAAGTATAATAATATACCAAAAAAAGATAAAGAAGATTGGAATAAAGCAATTAAATTAAGAGAAAAAGAAGATAAACAAGAAGAACAATATGAAGAAGAAGAGGAAAATAATAAAATAGAAACAAATCAACCTGATTTATTACCTACTGAATTAAAAGAAAATTATTGGGAAATGAGAAAAAAAGAAT
Organism: Candidatus Woesearchaeota archaeon; assembly: GCA_964641875.1. Classification (GTDB taxonomy): domain Archaea; phylum Nanobdellota; class Nanobdellia; order Parvarchaeales; family Parvarchaeaceae; genus Parvarchaeum. The sequence continues at coordinate 2,834 of CAZXLU010000064.1, forward strand.
TAGGTTTAGAAGAATCTACTATTTCAAAAGTTACTAAAAAATTAAAAGAAGGTTTTGGTAGATATATTCCACAAAATAATAATAAATAATTTAAAAAAATTAAATTTTATTAATAATTAAAAAAAAAATTATTAAAAAATTGATTGTGAAGAATTAACATTTTTTTTTGTTAATTTTTGAGTTTGAATTATTGGTGAGGAAGGAGCCGATATAACTTCCATTTCATTATTATTATTATTATTATTGTTATTAATCTAAAAAATAATAAATAAAAAAATATTAAAAAATACTTGTTTTTTTTTATTTTCTTCAATTTCCTTTCTTATTGTTCTTTTTCTTTTTTTATATTTGATTTTTTCTTCTTGTTCCCCCCTTTCTCCTCTTGCTTTCAAAAGGGGAACATTTAAAATTTTACTGTATAAAGTCCCTAAAATATTATTTTTTAATTTTTTTAATTAAATTTACCTTTATCTTCTAAATTCTCATATTTGATTACCTCTTTGGCTTCCTTAATTTTTTTGATATCCAAAAAATTATTACAAAAACTAAAATATTTAAAAAAAAATTATTAAAAAAAAAATACTTGCAAATTGTTGGCCTATTAATATGGCCACTGCATCTTTTGCATCCTCTTGAGTCCACATAGTGTAGGCAGGCCATAAATTTAAATCCACAGAAGGGGCAAACTTTTACTGCAACTCCCTATTAATTTTATATATATTTTTTTTTTAAAAAAAAAAACTTACAATTTTTTCACTATTTGATTCATCAAATAAAAAAAAATTTGTTTCCCAGTTTTCACAATGTTCTTCGTAATTTAAGCCCTTTAAATGGGCTATATTTTTTTTATTAACAATTATTTCTAAAAAAAATTAAAAAAAATAATAAAAAATAATTTTTACGTTCAATATTTCCTCCAAATTTAGCCATAACTAATAAAAATTAAAAAAAAATTAACTTTATTTATTTTATTTTTTTAAAAAAATAATTTTTTTTTGCGTACTAACTTTGATGACGTAGAAGATTACTAACTTCTAAAAATAGAATAATAAAATGACATCATATATGACTTGAATATTAAATGAAAACAAAATGAAATTTCTAAAAAAAATAATTAATTATTAATGCTAAAAAAGAAAAAATTACCAAGAACTCCTAAAAAAAAAACTGTAAAAATAAATGAAGTGGAAGAAATACCCAAAGAAAGCCAAATTAGTAATAATGAAAATGAAGAACCAATGGAAAAAGAAAAAATTGCAGAGATTTCTGATAATAATGAATCATTTGATGAGGCACCACCAAGTTCAGTCCCATTAGCAGATGGTACAATTCCAATTTTACAACAAGAAGAAGAAAAACAAATGGAATTAGCAGAAAAATGGGATGAAGAATTTCAAAAAGTACCTGATCCAACTCCAGCACAATTTAAAGCACAAATAGCAGCTAATATTGCAAGAGAAGCAGCTAATGATGCTAGAGAAAGAATGAAAATTGATGCAGAAACTACATATAAAACTCAACAAAAATTTAAAAAAACAGCTGATCATTTATTAGTGAATGATTGTGCTGAATTAGTTCGCAAATTAAATTCATATAAACAAAAATATAAAGGAATAATTAATTATAAATTTCGAAATCATTATGATATTACTCTTGGTTTTAATGTTTTAAGTACAGAATGTAAAGAAGTAGAAATAATATTAAATACTCAAAATTTACCTACTGCATTAAAAGAAATTGGATTACATTTATGTGAAATTGTAGAAATTATGGTAGAATATTTAGGAATTCCAAATTTTAGTTTAAAAGGATTAACTTATGATTATAAAGTAAATTCAGATAGTGGATTTTTTGATTCAGAATTAGAACAGTTAAGTATTAAATGGGCAAGTTGGTTGGCAAGAGAACCAGAAGAAAGATTAGCTTGGAAATTAGGTAGTATTGTAGTTAGAAGAGCAATTAATAATGCACCTAAATTAATTCCTACTGCTGAAGGAGTTAATGAAAAATTAAAAATGTTTTCTAATGATCTTTAAAATTCTATTGTAATTATTTAAAAAAAAATGAATAAAGAATTAGCTAGTATTGGTTTATTAGCATTAGGAGGTTTTATTGTTTATGAAGCATTAAATTATGTTAAACCTGATTTAATGACTCATTATAAAGTACCTGTAACTGTTAATGGTTTTGCTGAAGATAAATTTACTTATATTACAGGTTTAGTTAATCCACATCATAGAATTTCCAATTTAACTGCAGTAAAATATGGACCTGGATTTGATGCAGTAAATTATGGAAATGCATTATTACCTGTTGCACCTTGGGAATTACAAACTATAAATCCAAAATCTGTAACATTTGTTTCTAATGCAAATTCTATAACTTACTAAAAATGAGATTTTTTTGGAATGAAACTATTATTCCTCCTCCAACTATTGTAACTGAAGAAAAAGAAGTTAGAGCACATTCAATGAGTGAATTAATTTTATTAGGAATTGCAGTTGTTTTTATTTATTATGTTCATAAAAATTGGAAATGAAAATTTCTAATTTAATTAATTAAATAATTAATGAAAAAAAAAGAAAAAGCTAGCAGAATTGCTAATGAACAAAGAAGAATTCAAAAAAATACAGGTCCTGGAGTAATAATCAATCCTGAAGAAACAGCAGCAATAACAACAAAAGGACTTTATCCTGCAGTTTATGGATCAGGAGGTCAATGGACATCTCCCAATAAAAAAGATACTGATATATTGATAAGAAGACAATTATTATCAGAAGGAAAAGCAGATAATGCAGTTACTCCTTTTGGATTAATGACAGCTGGACAAGAAGTTATTGATTATTTAAAGGAAAAAAAAGAACAGGAAAATTACTATTTAACAACTCAATTAGCTACTTATTTAGTTGATCCCCAAAGACCTGAAACTCAAGAAAAAGCATTTTTAGTTGCACCTGAATTACGACAAGAACAAAATACAGGGGCAGGGGCAACTGCACCAGGATGACATCCCTGGCATTTTTGGTGAGGTTGGGGGCGAGTTGCGTGGCGAGCGGG
>CAZXLU010000064.1:5900-7191 GCA_964641875.1 Candidatus Woesearchaeota archaeon
GAAACACAACATGAACGAGATATATCTATTGATGAAGCATGAAGTGTAATGTGAAGAAATGTTCAAATTAGAGGTCCAGAAGATCATTTATTAATTATGGAAATTTGTAAAGATCAATATGTTTTACCTGCTTATCCATTATGGGATCCTCAAGGTTTAATTATTCAAGGTTTAAATGGTTTAGATAGAGATACTTTTTATCAAATGACAGTTATTAGAGGAATTTTTAATCCTATAACTTTTGGTACTATGGGTGCACCTGGTGATGATGCTTTTAAAGAAGCTCAAAGAAAAGTAAAAGCAATGATATTAAAAAGACTATATCCTGGATTGAAAGATAAAAGTGTAAATGATATTATTGCTAATATAATTGAAAAAAGAAATTCTCCTATACAAACTGGTGCAATAGATAATGATTATTATGGTTTATTTAACAGTATATCAACTGGTGCTAATTTAAGAGGAGCACCAGCAATTACACCAGTTGCAAATAATCCTTAAGTATCCATTAATTCATCAAAAATTTTTTGATAATCTTTTTGAAAATCTGGATGATCTTTATATTTATAGTTTTTTTGGCTCATATCCTCCAACATTTTCCGCAGAACTTCAACTTTAAGAACTGAATCTTTTTCTTTTCTTAATTTTCTTGCAATTTCAATCATTGTTCCTGGTAAAATATTAATAAAATCAATATTTTTTACATCTTCCTTTATTTTTTTTGATTTTTTTAAATCATTAATTTGTTTTTCTACTAATTTAACATTATGCCTTGAACTACTTATTTTTTGTTTTTCATGTTCCTTCATTTTTTTGTTGTTTTCTTCTTCCTTTAATACATCAATAACTGCATTTCTAGTAATTAAATATTCATCATTGAAACTAATCATTTTTTTAAGAACTGAAATTGTTGGTTCATCCAGAAAACCCTCATTTTGTTCAGCAGCTTCAACTAATTCTTCCAAAAATTTTTTCCTTCCATTAATATCCAGTTTATCATACTGTTCTTTGAAATTAGGATATTCTATAAATAACTCATCAATTAAATCTTGCTCTGGTTGTAAAAAATAAGGTTTTTTTTCAAAATAATCATTTACATATTTGTTGATAATTTCTTCATTGGGTATTTTTGATGTATCATCAATTTTCAAATTTTCCAATCGTTTTTCTAAATCTTCCTCTTCTTCCTCTTCTTCCTCTTCCTCTTCTTCCTCTTCCTCTTCCTTTTTCTTTTTTTCTTCCTCTTCCTTTTTCTTTTTTTCTTCCTCTTCCTTTTTCTTTTTTTCTTCCT
>CAZXLU010000065.1:0-1632 GCA_964641875.1 Candidatus Woesearchaeota archaeon
AAAAAGATAACAGCTGAAAGCGATCTACAGGCCGTATTCAACATGATTGTGGAGATATTCCTTCCTGTTCTTTCTCAAAAACTAGGGTTCTTCAAGCAGGAAACAATAGAACAGACCACACAGAGATACAAACTTAACTCAAACCCTGCTCTTGCCTTCATTGACGACATGATAGAACCAAATCCTGACATGGAGATAGAAGCAAAGGAATTATACATCAAGTTTCTTTCATGGTGTGAAATAAAAGGCATTACCCCTGTTTCATCGGAAACTTTAGGAAGAACATTGATGAAAAAATCAGATATAGCCGTGTTCCACAAGCTAAAACAAAAGGACGGTGTAAGGTCATATTACTATGTAGGAGTATCTATAAAAGACACTAACGACCAAAACGCAAAAAAAAGTGATCAGGTTAGTGATCATGTTCCAAAAAACCTATGCACCTTTGGGGAAGCCCTAAAACACTACATCGAGAGTGAATGGGTCAAGCAAAGTGATCATGTTGAATATGTTTTTTACACTCCTACTACATGTTCTATACTACATGTTCTGGGAGTACAAAAAACCTATGCAACATATGCACTTCGAAAACCGATAGATGAAAAAACAACGCTAATCACTGATTCCAATTCAAGTGATCATGTTCACGAGCTCAAAAACCCTAACATGATCACCCCTTCTGGAAATACGGAAAACTTGCGTTTATCAACAATGCACGATATAAATACCAAAATAAATGCGGGTTTATATGAATGTAACAATAGTAATGTAAGTAACAAAAGTAAAGCAGATTACATAAAGGTTACAATACTTCAAGACCAGTCTATAGCATGGACAGATCAGGATTGGTATCTTCACAAAAACGATATTGTGTTTCTTGATCCTGGATTAGTTAACCTTCTTGAACAAAGAGGAATTGCAAGGAGATTAGCATTCTAAAATCAACAGAGGAAGGGGATGAGGAAAAACAGAAAGCTCACCCCACATAGTAATTACCTAGTTCCATATAACTTTTTTGCTTCATTTTTTAATTATTATCTCTGATATGATCTCCCACTTTTAAAAACTCTCCCTGTTCCAGTCCTAATTATAAATAGTAAACCAAATGAAAATTTCCTTAAAGTCTTGCGAAAATTAAAAAAAATAATGTATCTTCAAGTAATATAGACGTGTGAAAACTCAAATTTTGATAATGAGGAGGAATAATCAGGTTGTCAGGAAGACATTGAGGAAGCCCCCTCAGAACACCTATTTGTTTGAAAACAACACCTACCTGATCCATGATGACTCCATATACCAAGTCCATGGCAGGTTTGGAACGATGAACCTGATAATTCTTCGTGAAGGAAATCTGTCAGCCCTGACTTCGAAGGAGGTTAGCCTACAGAGGATTCAGGACTGGATTACAGGAATCAAGGAAGATGACACTATCACCAAATTTCTAAACCCAAAGAAATTGGATTCAACAATAATAGTGATAATCCTGCTTGGTGTGTTCATGGCTCTGTTTCTCGGAATTATCATTGGAATCGGAATTGCAACTCATGGATCGTTCTCTGTTCTCGGAGGTGCATAATGAAAAATTATATTAGCTGGACTTATATTTATAAATCAGGAGGTGAAAAATAATGG
>CAZXLU010000065.1:1732-7125 GCA_964641875.1 Candidatus Woesearchaeota archaeon
AAATAATGGGAATCCTTCATAAAGAACAGCCAGTGGAAGCGGATGAAGATGCTTCCGCCCCTGTTCAGGATGTAGTTTATCAGGGTGATGCCTCAGATGTCCTTGAGCATCTGGAAAATATGTATGAAGGCATCGATACAAAGACAGATATAACCAAAGTTGAAAGAAATCTTTTATTGAGGCTGGAAGTCATACAAAACATGGAAGAACGATTGTGCAGTGAACTTCAAATTCCCAATGATAGCCCCTTGAGTATTTTACAAATCACAACAAGTTTTAAACTCTTATCAATTTCAAAGGATCGTAAGGGAAGACAGGAAATATTCGACATCTTCAAACCATCATACAGGGAATCAAAAGAGAAAAAGAGGTGGTTAAGGTAAACCCTGATATGGAACGGATTGAAGAAACAAAAGATATCATCAGGTGGGCAAGAATAAATAAAATCCTTACTCTGACAGGAAATACCTATACGTGTTTTTGTCGTGAAAATGAGTTCCATTCAAAAAGAGATATCATAAATCATCTGTTCAGTTGCCATGCCCCAATGTTCGATCCTGAACTGGTGAAGAAATACAGGAAGCCAAAGAAACCAAATAAGAAGAAATATATTGTAGTCAGATTGAAAGACAGGAATCAATGGAGAAAGGAAATGGGGTTATCAGGTGAAAAGAAGTGAAGCCGGTTCCAGATTCATTCATCAGTGATTTTGTTAACGGCAGGCTGAAGCAGGAAAAGAATAATATTATAGCCATCATAGGTCAGCCAGGAACAGGCAAGAGTATGGCATCCCTAACATTAGGTCATATGCTCGATAAGGGCTTCAGTGCGAACAGGGTATGTTTCAGTGTTCGTGAAGTTTTTAAATTGGTTAATAGCAATCTTCCCACAGGTAGTGTGGTGATTCTTGATGATGCAGGTCTTGCCATCGGCAATAGGATGTGGCGTGAAACCGTCATTCAGTTTTTCGGATTGATGACACAGTCATTCAGGACAAAATTCCTCACGTTCATAATCACAGTTCCAAAATTAAGTTTCATCGAGGTTCAGTCGAGAAGTTTAATTAGTCTTCTTCTACAGGCATCAGGCAATCAGGGTTCGTTCCTTGTTAAGATACCATATACCCCTACAAATTTCAATTCCAAGAATGAGATAACATATTTCATCTATCCCTATGTGAAAAAGAGAAATGGGATAGGAAGAAGGAAATTGAAGCAGGTATATATCAATCTCCCACCTAAAGAACTGAAAAATGATTATGAATATGTAAAAGACCTTCATATGACAAAATTCTACAAGGAATTCGAGAAGGAGCTTGAAAAGATGGAAAACGTAAAGGAAGAAAAGAAGGGGTTCAATCCAAAAAGCCTAGAAAACTTGAAATACAGGGGAAGAAAAAAGAAGGTTGAAGAAGAATGAAAAACTTGATCTTCGGGAATGTATTTAACTATGTAAAAACTAAATCCCTGAGTATTATTTTTGATGGGTCAGGGAAAAATATAATAATAGGTTTAGTATTGTTATATATGGTAGCAACTTTGATAGTAGCTGTAGAGGTGTTCTAATGGGAAAAGAAGGAGCAGAGGCATTAGAGAGAATGTTCAATCATCGGTTCGTTCACAAAATGATCGAACTGATAGGCATGGTCATGACGAAAGTAACAGGAACAGATGAATTCTTTGATGCAGAAGCATTCGAGGAATCAGCAGAGGAAGAAAGAGCCAAGAGGTAGAGAACATGGAAATAATTAAAGATCAAACAGGCAATAGCAAGATCGCTTATGTAGTTCCTGTGATGAATGCAGAGAAATACAGAAAATCAGATGATTATAACTTCATCAGGGCTAACAATCTTGGTGATCTCTACATTGTCGAGGATAGCAGTCCTGATTTCTGTTTTTCGAAGTCCATGAACGAAGGGATCAGGGAGGCTTTGAAGGATAAGGAATACGAATTCGTAATACTATCTACTGATAATATCCAGATGACATACAAGGATAAGATGAAATTGGTAGATTATGTCAGGGGCAGTCATTATGGCATAGACTACGCAATCCCTAAAAAAGTAAACGATCACCTGAATGCGTTTATCCTGACAGATTCAGTTGCTGTATATCTGTTCACATCTGCACTTGAAAAACTGCCATTCTATGCGATCAGAAAATACATAGGCTACAGGAAGGCGGGATTGCCTAATATGTATTCAGTATATCATTCAAAAGGAATGCCAAATATCATGCCGTGGGTAATGTTCTCACGAGATATCATGGAGAGATACAAGTTCGATGAAAATATACGTAATTGCTTCGAGGATAACGATTTTTCCGCACGGTTGCACATCGACCATAAGAGATACGAATACATAGACATAAATGTAATTCACAGGCATAATGTGTCATTTTCCAAGATCAATACGAAGAACAAGTTATCGGGTTTCTACAACGTGGAAGATTTCAAGAAGAATGTAATCTATATGCACAAAAAGTTTTTTGAGGGAAAACATGAAAGAAATAAAAAAAGAAATGAAGAAGACAAGAAAGATAGTCAGAAAGCCATTGACATCAAGGGACCGGGAGCAGTATGTCCACAGGTTAAGGGAGAAGCAGGGCCTGATACCATGGACAGTGAAAAAGGCGACATTCGGTCAGAATGATATCCTTGGTTGTGTTGATACAATCGCATACAGTCCTGACAGAATCTACCTAGATCAGACAACAGACATTAGGCATATATCGGTAAAAAGGCACGATTTCGAAAACACTCTGAAAGAATGCCCAAAAACTGAATCTATCATAATCACAATTCATGGTCTTGAAGGCTACAGGCATAAGGATGAGGATACGTGGAATCCAGTATTCTATAGACGTAAGTTAAAGGATACGTGGAATCCAGTATTTACAAGATATGTAACTGAAACTTGGATAGATGGAGAATGGGTAAGAAATGAAGTATTCGATCTGTAGTGTTTTAAAATGAAGCCAGTATATCGACCACCAGTATTTACGGAAAAAAGTTTCACTGATGAAATCCCAATAGAAGATGGAATTACATTAAATATATTCACAAGCATTGGCACTCACTCTATTAGACATATTGTTTATGTGAGGATAAAAATCAGTAAAATAGTAGATGAACCCAAATACGAATTTAAACAACTTGAACTATTTGGTATGAAGGTAAAGGCGATGGTTCAAGTAGGAGTTAAAAGAGAAAATATTGTAGTAAAAGAGGACACTACTATATTAGATATGGAATTGAACAATGACAAAGAATCTTTAGGATCAAGACCTAATCTTCAAAAATCCGTAGTTTAATTAGCAACTCTTATATTAGTCATATAGGAGGTAAAAAATAAATATGGAAGTAAATCAAATCCTTGAAGTCTTCATCGGAGCATTGATTGCCATAGTCGTGGGAGTTGCACTTCTGCCATCTGTTTACTCAGGAGTTGGAGCTGTAACAGGAAACAGCACACTTGTAGCAGGCAACGGTTCTTCGATCGCACTGGTAAAAATCCTGCCTTTGATCTTTGCTGTGATCATACTGGTTGGAGCAGTGGGATTCCTAGCCTTCAGGAAGAAATAGAGGGATAGACAATGAGAATGACAGGTGTGGTGCTGACAATCGGATTGAGTGCAGTCTTCGGCGGAATATTCATGATGCTGGAGATAAACCATGATATCAATTACTCATACCTCACCAGATACCCTCAATTAACAAATCTGGGGGTATTGCTCATTGCCATAACAGCAATGTTTTCAATTATTTTTTACATTATCAAGAGGGTTTTATGAATCAGGAAAATAAGGCTTTTGCTATCAATCTCATTTTATTAGTCGCATTATCCGTTCTCGCATTTACTGCTGATGCAGTTGTTTTCCTGTTTCCAAAAGATTTCTACATAGCCCCATATCTCGTTATCCCTGCGATATTCATCGGGGTTTACATGGTCAAGTCCTATCAGGACAATCAGGGAAAATTAGAGGAATTCGTATGAAAATATTAGATCATATAATAGAAAATAAAAAGAAATCGCTTGTAATTTTTGTTGCAATCTTAATGGTTCTCGGCATGTCAATGGTTCTTATGCCCCATGCCACTTCAAATTCAAATCTTAAGGTCGCAAGTCCTGCGGTGGGAGAAACTGCAACGTTCAGTGAAGCAGGTTTAGCTTCAGGGACTGCATGGGCAATCAGTGTTGATGGTTCAACCTTTACAGGAACAGCAGGAAGCACAATAACCGCAAGAGTGGGAACGTCAGGGACATATACAACCACATGGTCAGCAACAGGTTACATAGGTGGAAGTGAATCCGTAACTTACCCTGATTCTTCAACCATAAGCGTTCTATTTACCCCAGTAACATACAATGTAACTATAAGTGAATCAGGGTTAGCATCAGGAACATCATGGACTCTGACTTTTGACAGCACCGCATATACGCTTACCAATTCTTCATATACGTTCCACGAACCTAATGGAAATTACACATTTTCTTGGACTGCATCGGGCTATTATTCAGGTTCTTCATATGTCCTTGTTGCAGGTGTCAATACATCAGCATATATCATATTCAGTGAATTTACACAGATTTTCCATACTACCGTTAGTGAATCAGGATTGCCAACATCAGCACCATGGACTCTGGTCTTCAATGGGAATACGTATGATCTCACCAACACCTCATATACATTCAACAACGTTGTCAATGGAACATACTCATATTCAGCAACAACATCTAATCCATACTACTATTATCCTGCATCAGGTTCTACGACAATCAATGGGGCAAACACATCAGTAAGCCTTGTCTTTACTGCAATAACATGGAATGTAACCTTTAGCGAGGATTCACTTGGAGCAGGAACAACCTGGACTCTTGTCTTTAACGGAAATTCCTATACGCTTACAAATACGAGTTACACATTCCATGACCTCACCAATGGGACATATGCGTATTCATCAAGTGTTAATGGCAATGCGGGTTCATCAGGCAATGCAGTAATTTCAGGTTCAGATGTAGCAATAACCATAGTCTTCCCACACTACTATACAGTAGTATTCGTTCCGGGTGGTCTTCCGTCAAATGTTCCATGGACTCTCGTATTCAATGGCACAACCTATACAAGCACAGGGGGTTCTATAACGCTTCACGTTGTTGCAGGAACTTACTCATATACTTGGAGTGCAACAGGTTACAGGGGTGGCTCTGGAACAATAACAGTGGGGTAAGCACATGAACAAATGGGCTGTTATCCTGATTGCAGTCCTCATGGCAACAGGGGGATTGCTTACCATTCCAAGTGCAACACACAGCCCAAGCCATATCAACGCAAGCCCTAATACAACCACATTTTCAGTCAGTGCGAATCAAACCAATACCTATCCGATCAC
>CAZXLU010000066.1:0-7104 GCA_964641875.1 Candidatus Woesearchaeota archaeon
CCCATTCTTTTGGCATATAAAGTTCAGGAGGTCATACCTTAAATTCTTTTCCTAATGCCTGATACATAAGTAATTAAACAACACTTCGCCTTCAGGATAGAGCCTACGGCTTTGCGTATTATAATAATAACCACACTTCGCCCCCACTCACAGGAGTAATGAAGGGCTGTTTCGCTACACCTTACCTTCCAAACAAAGGTTAAGGCTTACTCTCCATTAAAACTCTATCCTCCCCCCTCTTTTTTGTGATATCCTGAAATTAGTTCCTTTATATATTTATCATTCCTTAACATTTAACTTACCTCCTTTTTCTTCATATACAATAGCTGGTATTACAACAAACCTGTCATCTATGGATAATGACATGTGCCTTCTCTTATAATTATAATAATACACAGCTTGATCCCAAGTACTGAAATATGGCCTTAGCCTTTTTATGGTATAGTTTAATCTTTATAATTTTCTAATTCTTATGCCGCAGGAGATAGGGTATGGAGGTACTGCATAGGAAAATTTTTCTGGAGTCAATAAAAATAATTATGAAATAGATTCATATTGTAGGTATAAGCAGGAAATCCTGCAAAATCGTAGGTAAAATAATACCTGAAAAGGAATTTAACAGCCTTAAATAGTTTATAAAAAGGCGTCGAATAAAAATAAATCTGGCTCTAATGCCAGGCATATAATCCAGGATATGAACACTCCGTTGGAAACAGTAAAAATTTTTAATGTTCAATTATGCATTAATAGTGTCTGAAAAAATAAAAAGTATTTCATTTTTTGATACATTCATTATAGAATTTTTCGAAAACCTCACGTCTTTCCTTGATCATTTTCCTTTTGTACTCCAAAATCTTATCCACTCTTTCTTCAAAAGGCAAATAAACAAATTGGTTAAGTTTAATTTTATTATGTAAGTTATTACATACTCTGCATGCAGTTCTAAGATTTTTTTCACTATTTATATTTCCCTTGTTTTCTTCATTTTTTTGGTTTTGGGGTATAACATGTTCAACAGTTAATAGCATCCAGTCCCAGAAATCATTCTTGAATTTTCTTCCACAATAAACACAGGTATAGTCATCTCTTTCGAAAATTTTTCGTCCATAGCCCATCAACGATGTACTTGGTTCACCTTTACAATTATCCATATAAAGATCAGCATCTTTGTTCTTATAAATTTATCTACAATATGGTTTAAAATACTTTATAAATATCTAAAGGAAGAGTGACCATAAACTTTTCAGAGAATGATAAAATTCCTTTATGGAAATCTATAACCCGAGTAATTTATACCTTATTTACATATGCTACAATGTTAAATCATAAATGGTATGTATTAGTTTAATATGAAAAAATATTAATGTAATAATTATTTAGTATTCATGTCATTGTACATAATATTATCAATTGTAGCCACTGTGTTATCTATTCTGGCTATCATGAAAGAGATACTTATACCAATTATCTTCCATCCAAATTTATTGCCTACTGTAGGTATAAATGGAGAGTATAGAGTTAATAGGACAGATGGTCCACAAGATTTTGGTAATGAAAACTCAATAATAATAGGAGATAGTATGAATTTACATCCAGAGGATATAACCAGGATACCATTTACAACAACAGCTACCTATTCGGTGGACGATGGTATAACATATGTAGCAAAACCCGCTGTTAGCTATAATTATTATAGATTAAAAATTGAAAATAAGACAAGTTCCCATACTTCCAAAGCAGATGAGGTTTATGTAAGAATACTCGATATATACAAAGATAAAGAAGAGTTAAATCCATTCAATACAATGAAAACAAGGTGGGTTGCTGAATCATCACTATCAGCGGACCTATCGAGGGGAGAACACATCTTTGTAAATCTTATGACAGTATATCACAATGAGGATAAAAAATGTTATGCATTTCCAGGGTATTTTGGTGGATTGAAATTAGCACTACCTGCCGGGTTTAAAAAAGAAGAACTAAGCAAAACTGGAGATTTTTGTTATAGAATAGGTATTTATGGGAAAAACTTTAACGGTAAGATGTATAGTATAAAATTTCATTTCGAACAAGATTATAAAGAGCCAATTTCTAACCTTACATGTGAGCCGGTAATGGACAAAGATGGTGTAAGCACTTGTCCTTAAATTGCAAATTGCCATGTGTAATTATGAAACAAAAGATATAGAATTGTTGCATTGTTTTAAATACTCTATTATTTAAAAAATCAAATACAGCAATACAGGAAAAAGTTTATATTTAAAACCATGCTACAACTTTTAAAGTGGTTGCATAATGAATGAAATAGGTTTGAAAAATTCAATGATGAAAATAAAGGATGAATCGGATTTGCCACAGCATATTACATATAATGAATACCAGAGTCTACTAAATGAGATAATGAATAATCCTTATAGCCATTTTCTTAACAAGAAAATGATTCCATTCCTGAAAGCCAGGGACATGTTGATGTTAAAATGCATGTGGGAACTGGGTGGAAGAATATCGGATATTTTGAATATAGAAATCAATGATATAGATTTTAAAAATAAAATAATAGTTTTGAAGGTTAAGAAAAGGGGCGGCTTCATAAATCGGATTCCGGTATCGGATAACTTGTTATTGGACATATCTAATTTTATGAGAGCGTATCCTGAAGTCAACGGAAGGTTTTTCAAAATGGATCGGGAGACTGCCTGGAAGAAGGTAAAAGGCTATGGGGATAAAATAGGATTAAAATTACACCCGCACATGTTCCGGCATGGATTGGCGATATATTTACTCATGAAAGGTGTTCCAATTCAGATTATCGCAAGGAGATTGGGACACAAGAATGCAATGACCACATTACACTACTATGTTGTGATTACGCCAGAGATAGAGAGAGAAGCATTGAAGGGGATATTGCTATGAAAACAATTGATTTCACAGTATTGTGGCACGTAGTGTATCAAGGTTATTTATGCTATTTAGCAATAATTATATGTGTCTCTATGGAACATAGCAATAGAAATAGAAAAATGCGTATTGCCAACTATATTGAAGCTAGTAGTAGGAAAGATATTGTGGAAGGCTGGAGTTATGCTATTGGATAAAAAAATAGGTTTTAAGAGCATATAAAGGGTTGAATCGTTTTTCGAGATATTCAGAGATAGATTTGGAATATTACATTTTCATTACAAGTGTATGAATATTTATCTAAAACATGGCTTAAAATATAACAAAATAGAGCAAATTAAAAGAATGTGCTATTGGTGGTATTTTACATTGAACCATCTATGGCTTAAAATCAAGCCGTTCTAAGGTGTTTTAGAACTATGCTTTTGAGATGAGGGTGTTTGTATCCAGTTATATTTTCATTTTCAGCACATAGATTAAGAATATATAGGGAAAATACCAATCTGAATGTTATGCCTTTATTTAATTTCCTATAAAGAATTCTTTATAAACGTATACATGTTATTGATATGATAATTATGGGTAAAAAAGAAATATCTAATAGGAAAAATCCTGTGGATAGGGTAAGGGCATGGGTATGAGTAACAATAAAGATCTTAAGGATGTAAAAAAACACGAGTTTACCGAAAACGATTGTAAAATTTGTATGAGAAATGCTGAGAGATTACTCGACGATGCTTTAAATAATGATATTTCAATTCAGACTAGAACAGCGCTGATGGAACTGTCGTTTGAAGAAACTGCTAAGTCTATATTCCTGTTTGATTACAAACGGTCAGATGACCATGGACAATCATTGGTGGGAGGCAATGTGGAAGAGACTTTAATAAAGATTTTTCAGTCTCATAGGATTAAGATAGAAATAATGAAAAACTTACTTGATGACGGCTCTAAAAAGATTCTAACACTTGACTTGAACGAATATTCATCTTATATTGGTGGTATCATACAAGATGGCATGTTCGGGGAAAAACGTGATTCGAGGCGTATTAAAATAAGTAATGAAAGGAAAATATACTCAAGTGAAGAGCTGTCAAATAGTGTTAAAAAAATGGCTAAGGATATTATAGATACTATGAGTAGTCAAAACATAAAATATTACAATGACTTAAAAAACGAATCTCTGTATGTGGGATTAGACGCCTCAACGGGTCTCCTCCAATCTCCTCCAGTGCCTAAAAACAAGAAGATTGTGGGATATATAGCGTTCTTCATAATTACTCAGCTTATATATCAGTGGGATGATTTTGGGGAAAAAAAGAAAGTGAAAAATCTCTTGGAAAAATATAAGAACCATCTTGGAGAGTACATACAATTATAATATTAAATAGTAAATTATCTCTCGTTGTTTTGGTTGTCTCTCTTAAGAGAGTTGGTACCATCCATCGTTAACTTTGGTAATATTTCATGAATACATGATAAGTAATTAATTTACTTTAGTTATTACGTTTAATGCCACAATTGATAGAAGTTATACATGTAAGATTGAGAGGAGCATCAATGTGATGATCAACATTCAGAAGAATATTCAGGAAAAGATGGGTGTTAAGAAGGAATATATCATGGGGTTCTATGAAGAAGACTTGAGAATTGTGTTGAGGAATATGGATTGGTTAAACACAAGATTCACGAATACCTCGCCATATGATTACATCTACTGAAAACGAAATATCATTGTGATAAAGTTTATAAGCAATATGGATATGGAATTTAGTGTTGTCTTATGATTCGTGGAGCTAAATCTGCTTTTCAAACTGCAATGACCATTAAAGAAATGGTTACAGAAATTGGGGAGAATCAATTTTTCCTGCCTGCTATACAGAGAGAATTTGTCTGGAAACCCGAACAAATTACTAGACTTTTCGATTCTATAATGAAAGGTTATCCTATCGGATCATTCCTTTTTTGGGAGGTTGGAGAAGAGAATGTTGCAACCTTTGATTTTTATAAATTCATGGAGAAATACCACGAAAGGGATTATTATAACAATCCAAAAGCAAACCTTGAAGGAGTGAAAAATATAGGATGTGTATTGGATGGGCAGCAAAGGCTCACAGCATTGTTTATTGGCTTAAGGGGAACTTATACTGAGAAGCTACCTTATAGGAGGCGGGATGATCCTAATGCATTTCCAGAAAAGAGACTCTACCTTAATCTTCTATCTAGAGCCCCAGTGGACGGAAACGACGAAGATTTATACGATTTTAGATTTTTAACAGAAAAAGAAGCATCCCACAGGGATGAGAAGACCTATTGGTTTAGAGTAGGGGAAGTATTGAACTTCACTAGCGTAGTAGACGTTAATAGCTACCTGATTAAAAACAAATTATTGATATTAGAGGATGATAAATCTAATTTTGCAAATAAAAGCTTGTTTTATTTATTTGAGAAAGTAAATAATGACAGAATAATCAGTTATTATTTAGAGGTCTCTCAAAGTATAGATACTGTATTGAATATTTTCATTAGAGTAAACAGTGGTGGCACTGTTTTAAGTAATTCCGATCTCCTGCTTTCACTTGCCACAGCCAAATGGAACCAGATTGACGCTAGAAAGGAAATTTCCAATTTGGTGAAGGACATTAATCAAATTGGGGAAGAATTCGATTTTAACAACGATTTTGTTTTGAAATCCTGCTTGGTCCTTTCTGATATCAATAATGTTGCATTCAAAGTCTCAAATTTTACAAATGAAAACATGAAATTAATTGAAAAAAAATGGGAAATTATAAGTAAATCTATAAGACTAGCAGTAGAATTATTAGATAGTTGGGGTTACAACAGGGAAACATTGACATCTAAAAACGCTGTCATACCCATTGCGTACTATCTGAGCAAGATAGGAAACCCCGATAATTTTGTGTTATCTAGCAGTTATAGGGTGGACAGGGACAGAATCAAAAGGTGGCTAATACTTTCTTTGGTCAAGAGAGCGTTTAGCGGTCAATCAGATAATGTATTAAGGACTATAAGAGAAGTAATCGCTAAAAACACTTCAGAGTTTCCGCTTGACAAAATAATTAATAAGTTTAAAGGAGACAATAAGACTTTGATTTTCCAGGAAGAAGATGTGGATAAGATGTTAGAACTTGAATATGGTAATCCCCAGACATTTTTAGTATTATCTATCCTATATCCAAATCTTGACTATAGAAATAGGTTCCATGTGGATCATATCTTCCCTCAAAAATTCTTCAAGCGTAGAGAATTGAGTAAGAGTTCCATACCTAAGGAATATTGGCAAGAATTCGATATTGACCAAGATAGGATTGGAAATCTGCAATTATTGGAAGGCAATCTGAATGAGGAGAAATCTGCCCAGGATTTCGATAAATGGGTAATCCAAAACTATCCATCTGTTGAAAGCAGAAATGAGTATAAATCAAAGAATTATATTCCCTTAGATTCCGATCTGAAGTTTGAAAATTTTCCAGAATTTTTTCATAAGAGAGAAGGATTAATCAAATTAAAACTGATGGAAATTCTAGAAGTAGATAAGACTGGAAAGTATAATAGGGATGAACCCTGAAGAGAATACTAAAAAGTTCATCTGTTAATTTTTGGTGTTATAGGGGACATCACATTTCATGAAAAAAACTTGGATAACTCATAAGGAAAACACCCTTTCTTACTATCAAATTGATGAGACAATTATAGAAGTCTAATGTGATTAAAAATAGGGGGTTTTAAGGTAGATTAAAATAAAAGTGGGCATTACTATGAACCATATTTCCTAAAAATTAGCAATAAAGACATTACTGCACAGATACTCATATATTAATGCTAATATTTTTATAAAGATATTCTATATGTAATTATGCCAAAATCTATAGATGAATTTAAGAAATGAAAAACAATAGAAGCACCACTTTCAACAATAGAAAAAGTATATAAAATATTGGAAGATGGAAATGCATATAGTCTCATTGAGCTGGGGGAAAAAGTGGGAATAATAACACCAAAAAATAAAAATTTTTCTGAATCATTGAAATTACTTACCCCCGCTGTTGAATTAGTAAATTTAAGTCTAACTTTAGGAAACGATGACAGAATAGTACATGAAACAATGGATGATAAAGAGGGAACCCATATGATCTGAGCCCTTTAATTTTGGACAGATTTTTTATCTTCCAATGAGACATTTTC
>CAZXLU010000067.1:0-7097 GCA_964641875.1 Candidatus Woesearchaeota archaeon
ACACAAAGCCTTGAAGACGTGTCGGGCAGTAACATTTCTGCTGCGTTATTCGAAAGCTGTCCAACAAAAATTCTTCTTGGAAACCCGCACGCACGGACAGCTTCAAGAGAACTATATGAAAAAATAGGGTTAAACCCTGTTGAAATTTCAACACTGGCTGACGCGCCACAATACAGCTATTACTACACGTCAGAACTTGGCAAACGCATGTTCCAGTTGCGCCTTGGGCCGTCCCAGGCGGCATTTGTAGCAGGGGCCGGGCCAGAAAACACAATAAAGGTAAGAGAGTGTATTTCCAAATATGGTGATAGCTGGCCATTTTACTGGTTAAAGGAATATTCTTCCTTACCTGCCGCTGCCGACGCATGGGCACAGGCGGTGCCGCTTGGATAAGAGACCCGTTATTGGCATAGACCCTGGCCTGTCTGGTGGAATTGCTATTATAGAAGAAGATAAAGTGTCTTTAGAGAAAATGCCTATAGTTATCGACGCAAAGACTGGCAGAAGGCGTATTTGTGTGGTGAAATTAAAGGAAATACTATCAACCTGCCTTTCTGCCTTTGTCGTGTTAGAAAAAGCACAGCCAATGCCAAGAGACGGCTCTATGGGTTCTTTTAGATATGGTGAATGCTATGGCGTTATAAGTACTGTAGTTGAAATGCTCGGCATGGAATGTTTACAGGTTCACCCTGCAACATGGAAAACTGCTATGCAGTTAAATGGAGTAAGTAAAGATGATAGTAGAAAATTAGCAACAAAAATTATTGGAAGAGACGCATTTTCAAAGAAGAATTCTCATAACCTGGCTGAAGCTTTATTACTAGCAGAATACGGTAGAAAAATTATTTCAGGAGAAATTAATATTTTACAAAGGAAAAAGAAATGTAATAAATAGAAAAATACTAAATAGTTTCTGCATTTAAATTTAAATGCAGTTTTATAAATTAAAAAAGAAGGAGAAATATATGAATGAAATTATAACTAAACTAAAAGAAAGAATGGAACAGAATTTAAATAATAACGAAAATTTAGACATACTATTAACAATAAAACGCAACGAAGAAGATAACGTTAAAAATATATCTATTTCTTTAAAAAAACCAAAAGAATAAATAGTATAAAAGCTTAAAATATAATAAAAATAAAGGAGAATAATTATGGGTATTATTAACGAAGCAACTTCAAGACTACAAGAAGTAATTGAAGGGATGCCTTCATCTTCTGAATTTGACATAGTATCAACTGTAAAACTAGGTCCTTCTAATGAAGTACTTACAGCTAACTATAATATAAAATTACGTAAAGAAAAGAAAAAGAAAAAAGGAAATACAGAAGAAACAGAAAATAATTAACAAAAATAAAAAAAAGGGGCTTAAAAGCCCCTTTAATTTTATATTAATATATTAGGAGATATAATTAATATATTAGGAGATATATTAAGGAGTATACATTTATATAAAATATTTTATTTATAAATATTAATTTTTTATACTTTCATTTTTTAATTCATTATCCAATTCTTGAACTTCTATTTTTAACTTTTCAATTATTTCTATAAGTTTTTCATAGCTTTCAATTTTTCTTTTAATTTCTTTAATTTCATTATTTTTTCTATTAATTTCTTCTTGTAAAAAATTACCTACATTTTTTAGTACATTTATTTTTAATGTATCAACAAGAAATTTTGCTTCGAATTTTTTATCACTAAACATTTTACATCCTTACATTATAAAAATTATTTACTTTAAGAATTCAGGAAGTGCTTCATTAGCTGGCCTATCAATTTCTACAATACCAGCTTTCTGTATAAATTTTTTAACATTATCGTCTGAAAGCATTCCTGAAGTTCGAAAGAAAATAGCAGAAACAATTTCCAATATTGATACAATATCGCCATTGGTTGTTATAGCATGTTTCTTTTCGAATTCTTTTAATTCCTTTATTAAATTTTCTATACCTTTTAAAATTGTTTCATGTATTTCAACTTGTCGTGCTAATATTGCAATTCTTTCATTTACTTCACTAATATTGTCTAAAATTTCTTCAGTTACCACTGTAACTACTTCTTGTTGTGTTTGCGCATTTCTATTTCTCTCGGTTTTCGTCGGAGAAGTACAGACGTCTAACAATGTATTTTCAAGCACTCTTGAAACAATGTCAGATATCGTCTCGTCTTCTTTTTCGGTATATTTGTCGCGCACCTTTTCAAGCAAAGAAGCGTTAAGTGATATCTTAGTGTAAGAAATTTTTTCAGACATACAACAATATGTTTCCTTATTTTTAATTTTTATATTTAAAGCTTCTATATATAATATAGCACGTATTTTAGTTTTTTTTTATTATTTTAAAAAATTAATTACTTATATAAGGGTTTTTATCAAGTTTTTCAACGATATATTTTTGACTAAGGTGTGTATATCTTCTTAACATAGCATTTGTTTTATGACCAGTTATACTTGCAACTTCCATTTCAGTTAGGCCCCTTTCAAAAAGCCTGCTAGTAGCTTCGTGTCTAAGGTCATGAAACTTTAAATTATCTATTTTAGCTCTTTTACAGATATCAATAAATTGGTGTGTAACATAGTTTTCAGTAATATTAAAAAGTTTATCAGTAATACCGTTATCTTCTATATATGAATTAAGGGCAAATACGGCTTCTATTGTTAATGGTACATGTCTAGTTTCCCCATTTTTTGTATTATGTAGTGTTATTCTTCTTTCTTTAAAATTAATATTTTTTAAACTAATATTAATAATTTCTGTTCTTCTCATTGCTGTTTCAACAGCTAGAGTAATAATAGTTTTCATAGTATTATTCTTAGAAAATTTTAAAAGTTTTTCTAATTCCCCTTCTTCAAGCCTTCTATCTCTTCCTTTTGAAGCTTTTGGCCTTAAACCACGAATTACCGGGTTTTCTAAAAAAGACATACCCCATTTAGAACGTGCAACGGTATAAAGATGGGAAATTATAGCCAATTCTTTTGTAATGGTAGAAGAAGACATTCCTTCAGCTTTTCTTTGTTGAACATATTTTGAAACACCTTCAACAGTAAGGGTCAACATAGAAAATTGAGTAATAGGGTATTTTTTTAATAGCTTTATCCTATTAGCTTCTTGTCTATAGCCTTTTTTCTCAACACTTTCTTCTTTTTCATATTTATCGAGTGCTTCTCCTACAGAAAGGTTTTCAGCTTCTCTTGTATCTTTATAACTTCCAGCATTCATTTTTGCTTCAACTTCTATTGCCCAAGCTTTTGCTTGTGTCTTGTTATCAAAAGTTTTAGTAATAGCAGGGTATCCACTCTTTCTAATTAATACACGAACTGCTCCGCTTCTCTCTTGAAAAGTTGCCATTATTCTCTCCTTCTGTTAAAAGAATGAAGTTACTTTGTTTCACTAACTGTACCAGAAAAAGCAACACTGTACCATAGCTGTACCAAAGTAACTCTCCTTTCCCAATTTCTCCTTTATGCGCCTGTAGCTCAGTAGGATAGAGCGTCGGACTTCGAATTATTTAAATACACCTTGTCTTTCCTTACAAAGTTACTTTAAGTAATATTGAATAAAAGGTTTAATTTAGTTTTAATTTGTTTTATTTAGTTCCATTTGGTACATTAACTGTACCACCAGTGTACCAAAAAAAAGGGAGAATAGATGTGAAGAAAATAATAGGGGAAGGTCTACATGGCAATTGGGAAAATTTGGACTGGTATGAAGTGAAGGAAAGGTTTAACAAAGAATTTTTATACAGAAATACATTTACAATTACTTTATCAGCAGAAATGCATTCAAGGCTTCTTACGCTTCAAGATATAGCAAATATCTTAGGTCTTTCAATAGAAACGGTAAGGGGGTGGCCTTCGAAATGTCCAGACAGGCTACCCCCCAGAACGTACATAGCAGGTAATGTAGTACGGTTTGACCCGAAAGTTGTGGAAGAATGGATAAATGGCAATATACAAAACCAAAAAAAGAAAATTGGTCGTCCAAGAAAATAAAAGGTTTATAGTAATTTAATTGCTGGTATTAATTCTTCTATTTCTTTAATGTTTTCTTTTATTAAATTTAAATTTTCTTGCAAAATACTAAACTGTTGTGTATCTATACTCTTTTTGTCATTTGTTGTAGAAATAATTCTCATCATAACTTCAATAACTTTTTTTGAAAGTCTTTCAGTAGTTTGCTTCATATTGACAATTTCATAAACACCATTGTCAATACATTTTTCACATAATAAAATATAACCATTATCGACATTTTGAACATTTTTTCCATTACCACAATACATACACTTCATGTATTTTTCTCCTTTGTTTTAGTATTTACTAGGTAATTTAATACTTGATAATTTTTTACCTAAATTATTAACGTTATAGTGTAGTACATCAAGAAGCTTACCGGACAATATTAATTCTGTTGAAGTTAATAATATATTTTCATCTTTTTCATAAAGTTCAGTAATTCTTTTGCCAATTTTTTCTCCAAAATTACTAATAAGTTTATGCATATAAAAAATTTCATAGATACCGTTATTAATACAATTATTACATAATAATGCTTCTGGAATATCTTCGTTCTCTCTACTTACCTTCTGTCTATCATAGTAACTATCTATATATTTTTTAGTTTTACAATAAATACAATGTGTGAAAATAATTTCATCCATAGCGTTTTCTCCTTTTAATTTTTTCAAGAAGGACTCACAACATTAAGTTATGTATCTGCACATGTTGAAATTAATTTCTCTATTGTATCAATATTTTCTTGTATTGCTTTTAAAAAATTTTTTATATCGTTGATATCATTTATATCACATATTTTTTTATTACTTAAATTTAATTTAATTGCATCTTCTTGAATATAAGAAGCTTCGTCTATAAGTAAAAGTGCTATTTCTGAAATTTTTTTATTTAATTGTTTTATATTTATAAATTCGTAAATTCCTTTTATTGTACAAAGTTCACACAAGAAGATATACTCATTATTATCAACATGTTGAACATTTTCTTCACTATTACAATACATACATTTCATATAAGTATCCTCATTTTTTAAAGTTACTTAGTTTTAGTGTATTAGAATGTATTGTTAATATATTTACCAGTATTAATATTTGATAATTTTTTTCCTAATAAATTAATATTTTTTAACATTATTTCAGTATTTTTAATAATTTCTGATATAGCGTCTTCATTAAATACTATAGTTTTTAATTCTTTATCATTAGATACTGAAGATATAGATGATAGTGTATCATTATTATCACCTTTTATTA
The DNA here is from genome assembly GCA_964641875.1 of Candidatus Woesearchaeota archaeon. Taxonomy (GTDB): domain Archaea; phylum Nanobdellota; class Nanobdellia; order Parvarchaeales; family Parvarchaeaceae; genus Parvarchaeum. The sequence goes on from CAZXLU010000067.1 coordinate 5,276, forward strand.
TTTTTTCTTCTTTTCCTTCTAATTTTTCTATTTTTTCTTTTAATGTTTTTCCTTCAAGTTTTTCTATTTTTTCTTTTAATGTTTTTCCTTCAAGTTTTTCTATTTTTTCTAGTTTTTCTCTTATTTTTTTTTCTATTTTTTCTAGTTGTTCTTTTATTCTTTCTTCTATTTTTTCTTCAAAGTTTTCATCTAAGTTTTCTTCAAAGTTTTCTTCTAAGTTTTCATTTTTTCCTATTTTGGCTAATTTCATAACTAAATTAATAAGTAGTCTTTCCATGTAAATAATTTCATAAATACCGTTATTTGAACACTTATGACATAATAAAAAATTTGGGTTATCATAAATTTTTAATTTATCATTATTGTCATCAGGTTTTTTAAAATTTTTTTTATCTTTACAATAAGGACAGCGTGTGTAGATACTTACCATAGTATTTTCTCCTATGCTTAAAAAGCCGCCACAATTGCAGTGTAACCACCTTCTTAATTAAAAGACAAAATATCACAGTGTATTTTATTCGTCAAATTATTTTTTAAATAAATTTTTTTTATATAAAAAATATTTTTATATGTCCAAATTTTTCAATTCTTTTTTCCAAGCCCCTTTTCTTTCCTTTTCCCTTCTATGCGGTTTTATCATGTGACCCCTGGGTATCGGCGGTCGCCTTACCGAAGGTCTAAGCCAGTTTTTTTTCTTTTTCATTTTTTCTCCTTTTTTAAATACCAAAAAGATAACATAAAAAAATAATAAAAATTACCAAAAGATAACATAAAATAAAAATATATTATAACCTAAGTTTTTTAAACTTAGTGTTTAAATAAACTATAAAAAGATAACATAAAAAATAAATTAAATATTATGAAATAATTTTAAACATGTTGAAGTACTAGTTTAAACACATAATTTTTATTTAAAAAACATAAAAATATTTTAATATTTTATATTAAAAGAAATTTAAAATATAATATTTATTATTTTTTTATGTTATCTTTTTTATTTTTTATTGTCAATTTTTTGTTATTAATTTAAAACGCCACATTAAAACAACCAATATTTAAACAACCAGTTTTTTATTGTATATTTTTATGTTGTCTTTTAGTAGTTTTATGTTATCTTTTTATTTTTTAAATGTCAATGTAAATATAAAACACCAGGTTAAAACGCCATAATAAAACACCAAGCTAAAACACCAAGATAAAACACCAGGTTAAAACACCAGGTTAAAACATTTTATTTTATAAATATATTTTTATTTTTTATGTTATTTTTTGGTGGTTTTTTGGTGGTTACTTTAAACACTGAGTTTAAATATTAATATTAAATTAATATATTTATTTTTTATGTTATCTTTTGATAGTTAATTTAAACACATAATTTAAATAACTATGTTATATTATATATTTTATGTTATCTTTTTATTTTTTATGTTATCTTTTCATAGTTAACATAGGAAATATAATTTAAATACCAAGTTTAAACACAGTATTTAAATACCAGGTTTAAAAACTAAGTTTAAATAAATAATTTAAATTATATATTTATTATATTTTTTATGTTATCTTTTTATTTTTTATATTGTCTTTTATTGGTTAATTTAAACACCAGGTTTATAAACTAAGTTTATAATATATTTTATTTTTATTTTTTATTATTTTTTATGTTATCTTTTGATGGTTAATTTAAATACCTTGTTTAAATAAACAACTAGGTTATAGTATATATTTTTTATGTTATCTTTTTATAGTTATTTGTTTAAGAACCAGGTATAAGAACCAGGTATAAGAACCAGGTATAAGAACCAGGTATAAGAACCAGGTATAA
>CAZXLU010000068.1:0-6999 GCA_964641875.1 Candidatus Woesearchaeota archaeon
TTAAAACTTTTTAAAAAATAAAAAAAATTTCCAAAAAAAAAAAAAAATAAATGTCTTATATAAGACTTGTTTCAATCAATTTGTTGAGGGGGTAATTTCAATTAGTAAATTTCACCTAAATTTCAATGAAAATCCACTGAAATCTAAATGAAAAATCAAAATAAATTTTAATGAAATTTCTAGTAAATTTATTATTAAATTAAGAGAAAAAAAAAAACATTATTGACAGGGAAGTACATTTGTCCCTGCACCAGCTCCTGGAGGGGGAGGGGGTGGTTGATGATGAATTTGAGGAGTAGGTGGAGTGGGCGGGTCTTCAAATTCGTCCTCTTCTTCCTCTTCCTCCTCACACCAAAGTGAAGTTAGACTGGGCTGCTCCTTTTCAAAGTTATAAAAATCACTTTTCCTCACTTCGAACTCCATCTTTTCAATTTTTCTTTTTTTAAAAAAATATTTACAAATTTTGCAGAAGCATTTTTTATCAAGCAACTTACAATATCTGCATAGTTGATCTTCGTAATGATTGCAACATAAAAAAAGAAGGTTACACGATAAACATCTTCTTTTACTTATTCCAACTTCTTCTATTTTTTCTGCAATCTTTCTTTTTTTGTCTTCCATTATTTAAAAAAAATAAAAACGATAAAAAAAACAATTATTTTTTATTTAATCTTTAAAAAAAAAAAATTAATATTCTATGATGTCATCATCAGGGATTTCATCAATTCCCGAATTTCCGTCTGAAGAAAACGGTTCTGTACTTCCTTCTTCAAAACAGGCTGTACACATAAATTGATTTCCCATTAGAGTACGACCATAATAAATATCATCATCATCCAAACAATAATAATGTAAAGTGGGACATTCAAATACTTTCATACAAAAAAAACAAATATGATTATGAATTCCCATTTTTTTTCTTTCTTCTGGAATTAATTTATTTATATGTTCATTTAAACATTCTTCACTACAAAATTTATCTCCATTTATTGTTGCACCAATAATTGGTTCTATATTTTTAACTTTATCATCACAACTATCACATTTATTCATTTTTAAAAAATAAAAAAAATAATTTTGGGGGAAAAAATTTATTTTAATAATTTAATAATTTTACTATAATCAATAATTGATTTTACATATTCTTTTTTTTTTAAAGTTACAATATTATTAACATTTTCTTTTTCTAGTGATTCTATAAATTGTTTACATTCATCAATTATAAAATTTTGAAATTTTTCATCCTGAAATAAAAAGAAACATTCATTTTCATCAGGTTTCCAAAAATAAAGAAATATTCCTTCAATAGTAGGAAAACAACTTAATTGAACTTGACATTGAATAATATAATTAATAGGTAATTCTTCAACTGAATTTGGTATTTTTGATTTAGCTGGACATTTAATTTCCAGTAATTTATAGTCAGAATCATTAAATTTTAATATTCTATCAGGACTACAACCTAACCAATTATATTCTGGATGAAAAATAAAACCAACTTTAGCTTGAGCCACATTAAATAATTTTCTAAATTCTTCAGCTGCTTTTGGTTCATTATCTTTTCCATATTTCATTAAAGCTGTGGTATAATCAGTTACTATTTTTTTTTCAATTCCTTTCATTTGATTATATAATTTTTTCCTACTTTGATAACCATAACCAAGAATATCAGGAACAATAGAAGCAGTAATCATTTTATTATTTGGATGATGTATTTCTTCCCAAAGTTCACTATCTTGAGAAATATTAAAAAATTGAAATCTACCAATATTTTTCATTTTAATTTTAATGAATTTTAATTTCATTAATTTTAAATAATTTTCCAAGAAATAAATTTCCTAGAATTTTTTTATTCTTGATATAGGACCTTTTGATGGTAATGGTGAATCCTGTTCTAAATAATAAATACTTAATTTATCTATCATGGCTTTATTAAAAATTATATTATGTTCAGCTAATGTAACCAAAAAATAATTATATCTCATATCACTTAGACATTCCAATAAATCATTATAACCATTTTCATCAATAACAAATCTTTCATCTTTAATTTCTAAAATAAAATAGTTATTATTCATGAATATATTTGAAAAAGTATTAAAACCATATAGAAAAAAATTATTATTATTAAATCTCAAAAAAAATCAAGAAATTGAAGAATGGTTATTAGATTATGATAAAGAATTAAAACAAAATGAAAATAATTCTGAAATTTTATTACAATATATAGATTTTATGAAACAAAGAGCAAAAATTTTAATTAGTACATATTCTATTTCTAAAAGAAAAACCAAAGAAAATTCATCAAAATTCCCTCAAAAAGTTCCAATTGTTGAAAATCCAACTCCAATTCAGGAAAAGAAAGAAAATCCTTCAAAAAAGAAATTAGCTGAAAAAAAGTCTGAAACATTAAAAAAGAAAGTTAAAAATAAAAAAATAGAAAAATTAGCTCAAAAAAAAAAGTAAAAAATAAATTTATTTTTTTCTTTTATCTTTTACATCTTTTGGCATTTCAATTAATTCAATAAATAAATGATAATATCTTAATAATTTCCAAGTAACTTCACTTTCTAATTTTTTTAATTCACTAATTATTTCATCCACTAAACTGGCATCTTTAAATGCACCTTTCATTACTTTTTCAATTATTTGAATCATTTTTTCCAAATCAGGAATAATTTTAGCATCTTTTTTATCCACAATATCTTGATAGGCATTTTCCATAAACTTTTTAAATTCATCAATTTCTTTAGGAAAATCCTCTTTAAATTCTGCAATTTTCTTAATGAATTGTGGAGCTGATAATGTACATGGTATATCCAATAAACAAATATTATGTTCCACATCAGTAAATAATTTTCGAACTAATTTATCAAAAGGTAGTGTTTTAATATAATCAATAAAATGAAAATATTTCTCCAAAAATAAGTGAAAATTATAATTCATAGTTTTTAAATTAATTGGAATTAGAAATTTTACAAATCATCTTCAATAAAATTATTTTGGGTTAATTTTTGCCAGAATGATTTTCTTTTTCTAGTATTAATAAATTTTTTTGATTCTTTAGTAGAAAGATATATTAATAAGCCAGTTATTTGTTCTTGTAATAGGTATAAAAAAGTTACCAACAAAATAATGAGAAAAACAGTAAATAAAAAATAATTACAAGTAGGAGGGGATTCATATTTAGAACATTGAGTGGTAGAATTAATAGAATTACAAAGAAGAACCAATAACATTTTATTTTTTTATTAATTAGAAAAAAATTACATCATATCTAATTTATAAGTTAAATTACAATCCCAACATTTATAATAAGCAAAATTATTTTGAAAATGATAACTTACTATTTTTCTTGCACATTTTGAACAATTTACTATTGCTGCTCCACAATTAAATGCAAATGGTAAATAAATTGCTTTTTCCATTTCCATTTGTAATTGATATTCTTCTTTTTTTTGTTCTTCTAATGTTTTTTCTCTAATTTCTTCTTGATGTTCTTCTTCCCATTTTCTTTTTTTTTCATATTCCATTTTATTTATTTCATCTAATTCTTTTTGTTTTTTTTGTTTAATTTCATTCATTTCCTTAATTAAAGTATCTTCAAAATGTTTATTATCTGGATTTTCATCATCTGTTGGTCTCCATTCTTCCATAGTTCTAATTTTAAAAGTAAACTTATTTTCTTCAATTTCTTTTCTTAATTCATATCCATAAAAGTTTTCTGGAATAAATTTAAATAGTAAATCTTCTTCTGTTACTTTTTGTAATCTTTCAATTTTTGTTGAAGTTAATGGGATTGTTTTATTTTTTAAAAAATGATCAATTCCTGCTATTTGAGTAATTAAAGTAGTATAACAATTATTATAACTTTCTTCATTATTTCCAGGTAATTCAAATTCATAAACACCCAAACTTTCAAAAAATTGTAATTTTGTTTGTTTTGGTAACATTGATCTTATTATTTCACTAAAACTATCATCATAAAGTTTATTGTAATATTCTGACCTTTTAAATTTCTCAAATAATTGAAGTGGACCAAATTTATTTAACCATTTAGAATTTGCTTCTTTTGGAAAAACATTGGCTTTTTCTCTAATACATTCTATCCAAAATAATTTAACACAATTTAAATTTTTTACTATATGTTTAGCCAATAAAGCAGTTCCAATTACTGAATTATATTGGAAATTATCAATTGGTATATTATAAAGGAAATTTGCAAAAGTTTTCAATCCTTTCATTCCATCAGCTAACATTGAATTTGTTAATTGTTCAAAATATATTGAATTGGCTCCTTTACTTACTTTTTTATAAAGTGGATGATTTAATAATGGTTCCAAATAACTATGAAATAAAACATATCTGCGAGATTTTTCTGAAGCCATTACTAAGTTATCATAATGATTACTGGCTATATAAAAGTCAGCATAACTTTCTTCATATGTTGGATTTTTTCTCATTGATCTAACTCGCTGAGTAGTACCTGTAACCATATTTTTAAAAATACCATCATCTTCTTGATTCTTTGATCCTACTCCCAATCTACTTTCATCCAAAAAAATAACCATTTTATTTGCTAATAGTGCATTGAATTCTCCAATAACATCCCTAGTATCTTGAGTATGTAAATAATGTACTGGGCCAATTATTCTACCATAAAATTCATCTATAATTAAAGTTTTACCAGTACCTTCATCTCCACCTAATCCTATGCATACTCCAGTTTTTAACCAGGGTTTTTGTAATTTAATAGCCATTTTAGCCAAAATATAACAGAATTCTTGTTCATTATCACACCAAGTATAATTTATATGATTGAATAATCTAACTAAAATTGACCAATCTGTATATTCTTTAACTGCTTCTCTATGTAAATAATATCCACCCCATTGATTTAATTCATTTTTTCTGGCTGCATTGACAAAATAGGAAGGACGAGGGTTCATAACTACTCTTTCATAGCTGGCTGAATGCTTATGTTCAAGCCAAATATTTGCTATTGATTTTTTTTCAATTCTTATTATAAATTTATTTTGAGTTTCTCCATTATTTAATTTTATTTTTTTATAAATTGGAAGAGGATTAATTTCTGCATTGGATAAATAATCTGTTCTATTTTTTTCATAATTTTTAATTTTTGCATAATCTTCTTTATTATATGTTGGAATTGAATAAGCTGATAAAAATTCTTTAAATCCATTTATTGTTTTAAATTCAAAATCAAAACAATTTTTTTTTACTATTCTGCAGGCTATTCTTAAATCGCTGAATCCTGCATTTATTTTTCCAAACCATTTATTCATTTTTTTTACAATTGCTGTTTCCAACTTGTCCAGTTTTTCAATTGAGTCTAGATTGTCCTTTTTGATATTGAGCCATTTTTTGGCAATCTCAATAAAATTTTTTATTTTTTTTCCCTCCTTATATAATTTTAAATTATAATTTTCTAAAATAATTGGTTCAAATTCAAAATTATCCAATTTATTTTCAAAAAATTCATCTGTATTATTAATTATTATTGATTCAGGTACCTCGTTATTATTTTTTTCTTTTTCTTTATCTATATAATTTAAAATTTCTTGTAGATTTTGAGAATTTGGTTCAAATTCTTCAATAGATTCGGCCATCTTAAATAAAAAAACAAACTTTATTATTACTTTAAAAAAATAAATAAATTTTTTTACCTTCCAAAAATAGTAAATTTTAGCGCCAAAAAAAAAATTTAAAAATTTATTTATTTTTTTTTTAATTTAATAAAGAATAGAAGTTTGTTTTTTTATTTAAGATGGATAAATTTATTGAAATTGATGAAAATAATTTTTTTAATGCCTCAAAAATAGCAAAATATCAAAATAAACAAACAAAATATTTTTTACGATTAAAGAAAACCAAAAAAGAAATAAAAAAATTAGAAGAAGAAAAAAAATTAAAGAAAAATCAACTAATAATCAAGAAAGGTAAAAATTATTGGTTCCATTATTTTTTAGCAGTTCATTTATGTGAATGGGTAGATCAAAAATTATTAAAATATATAAAATTAAATGAAAAAACAATAAAAGAAAAAATAAAAGATTTTTGGAATTTTTGTATTGAAAATAAAATAAATTATTATGAAGAATTCAAAAGTGAAAAGGCCTCTTTTACAGTTAAAACAGCAAAAGTTCCTCAAATAACTACTCATTTTACTTGGGTCAACTTTATATTTGATACAGAATTACTTGAATTTTGGATGAAATTTCAATTTTATGATTCGAAAGTTGGAATAGAAGAAATAAGAAAATATTTACCAGAATTACTTCCTCCAGAAGCTAAATATTACTTAAATGAAGAACCTAATGATGAAATATTAAGATTATTTAATTTAACAAATAGACAATCTTATAGTTCAAAAATAAAAGTCTTTGGAAAAATAATTACTTTTGGCGACATCAAAACAATGGAAAATAATGATATCTCTATAGTGATACTCCAATGCAAAAAACATCTGAAACTTCATCAAAATCACCTATTATCCCCTATTACTAACCTGTCAAATTTCTAAACACCCCCTAAAATGTATTGAAATCACCTATTTTGAATGAAAATCACCTATTTTGAAAATTTTTTAATAAATTCTTTAATTAATTGGTTGTTTTAATTTTAATTAATGATATAATTTAAAGATATCATTTTCTAAAAATATTTTTAAGTTATAAAAATGGAATATATTGCTGGAGCAGGAATTGGTTATTTATTCCTAACTTTATTTTTTAGTAAAAATCCATCATCTATTGATATTGTTAAACCACCTAGTGAAATAGTTCCTAATTCATATGGTCAGTATAGATATGTAAAAGAACAAACTGAAGATATAAAAAGAGTAATGGAACAATTAAAAATTCCGACTGGTAATATTGAATTTAAATATGGACCACAATCATATACAGTTAATGAAAGAGTTCAATATATAGAAGATCCATTATTTTGGCCATTAAGACCTAGTACAAATACTACACA
>CAZXLU010000069.1:0-6921 GCA_964641875.1 Candidatus Woesearchaeota archaeon
TGTTAAAGGCAATCCTAAAATTGCATCCAAAAACATCGCTAAGACAAACAATGCTGATAAAATTCCTAAGATTAATGCTGCTTTTTTCTCCATCTTTTTATTACCATAAACTAAATAAGAAAGTATTATGGTTAGTATGAAAAATACTATAAGTATATCATAGTGTAGCATTCCTGCTGTCCTAAGAAGAGTATCATATATTAAAAGGTAAGCCGCTGCAGCCAGACTTATAACTACGCTGACAAGCATAATTATTTTTGCAGCTTTAATGAACTTCTTCTTCATTGCAAATGCCACTGCTAAGAGTATAACTAAAATTGCTAGGAATATACCTCCAACGTAAGCAAAGTAGTTTGTAGGCTTTGCTGTGGTAGTAGAAGGTGGAGTAACGGAAGAGGGCGTAGTTGTACTAGTTGTAGAATTTGAAACGTAAATAGTTAATTGCACTGGAGAAGTAGAAGGATCATCACCAGTTGCAGATATGTTAAATGTATACTTTCCGGGAGGAGTATCTTTAGCAACATTTATAGTTAAAGTACCACTATAAGTAGGATCCTGATTTGAGGCACTGGGTGAAAATGTTATATAACTACTCAAAGGACTTTCTGCAAGAGAAGTTCCCCACTTAGTTCCATTAACTAGAGTAATTGTAAATCCTATATTTGCAGACGAACCTCCTGAAACATTAATGTAAGATTGAGTTAAAGTTACCTTAGATGTGCCTATACCCGTGGCATGCACAGAATTAAATAAAAGCACTGCAAACACTGTTATAAACAAGACAGATAAAGCAAGCTTATTTAAAACCATACTAACTATTTAGTTATCTTCATATTTAAACTTATTGCTTTCTAAAAAAAGTTTTATCTTTAGTTTAAATTCTTCCTCTTCTTTTTCTTTGTATTTTGTTCTTGGCCACATAAATCCTTTCAAAACTTCCCCTCTTTTCCTGGGGATAATATGCATGTGGAAATGAGGCACGCTTTGACTTATAATATTATTGTTTATTAGAAGTATGCCGTCTACATTTAAGCTATTTTTTACTGCAAGCGATAATAATTTTGTTTTAACAATAAACTCCTTTAAAAGAGATTCATCGAAATCAAATATTGTTTCTATGTGCTTTTTCGGTATCAGCAATGTATGTCCTTTGAATATCGGACTTTTGTCTAAAAAAGCAATGAAATTATTATCTTCATAAACTATACTGGCATCTAACTTCTTATCAGCAATTTTGCAAAAAACACAATCTTCCATTAGTTATATAGCAGAACAAATAATAAAATACTTACTAATAATTTTCCAAATATAATATATCGGTATTCATGCTTTCCTTTATTTCTTTGAGTGCCAATGCGTCATTTGATTCCAGATACGGTAGCAAATCTAGATCTAAGGGGCTGTTCTCTAATTTTCTTTTGTAGTTTTCATGCAAGTATTTAGCTATTAAATGATCGTAGTCTTTCCATTTTACACCGAGCATTTTTATAAAATCCCTTTCAACAGCTGTAGCCAGCCTGTGTGAATAAGAGTAAGTATAACCAAAATCTATAAGCCATTTTTCGACTATTTCATGGTGTTTAGCTATGCTTTCTATTGTACTCACTAATTTATTCCCAATAATTACAAATTTTGGAAAATTTTTATCGAGGAAAACTTTGCTCCCGTCTAATGAATAACCACCAGTATATTTTATACTATAATCTGTATTTACTAAAACATCATTAGCACTTTTGTAATCTATAATTTTTCCTATGAATCGTTTCTTATAATAAGCTACTTCATTATCTACATGAATAAAAGAGCCAAAATACAATTTCATAGAAGAGGATAATTTTACCATTGAAGGAGAAATGTAATTCACTGCCAAGTAAGTAAAACTATTTTTATTAGCCATTTTTCTGGATAAAATCTTATATTTTATCATATTTATTAAAAACTCGGCTATTATTTATATTTTTTATATTAAAATTGTAAAATTTATTAATAATTTTGGTTATATACGAGTAAATAAATTATTAATTAGTATATTTTTAACTTAAAATCAAAGTGAATAAAATTATTTATTTTGATTAAAAATAAACTAAAAAGAAAAAAAGAATTAAATGTAGAGAAAACTTATATGATAATGGATGAGAATAAATCAGAGCTGCTAATGCTTTTTGGATGGGTATTTGCCATCATGTTAATTGCTGTTTTAGTTCTTTATCCTTACAAAAACTACCAGTTTACTACAATAGGCATAAGTGATGGTGTAAACCTCTATTCTTGCAAATACGTTGAACCTGCTCCTATGGGAATTGTAGACTATGGTGTAAGCAGTTATGGAAATGTATACAACATATCAACAAACTCTGTTCAAGCAAGTATAATTGATAATAGATTATTAACAAATTTAAGCGGAAATTACAATGCTTCTTTGCAGTTAAACTCTAATTTACTTATAAGGTATGAAAATTATTCACAAGTTTACTATCTGCAGAATGTAATATTAATTGACAGCAAAACAAATTCAATAAATTTCATAGACAATGTTTGGAATAACTCCGGAATAAATGCAAGCATGCATTCAAAGAGAGTTGAAGGAAATGGGACTATCGCACCGTCTATAAAGAATGAAACGTATTATTTTTATCAATCATCAAATGAAAATGGAGACAACATTACAATAAAAAATAATCAAACGGTTTACTTAAGAACAAATTCAACTATAAACAAAAAGAACGAACCAGAGGTTATATTTTCATATAATGATGGCTATGGTTGGAAAGAATATGATAAAGTAATCTTTCCAAACATAAAAACAGAGAATGCCTCCATTTTAATCAGCGGATTCAATTATACCCCAAGCTATAACTTTTATGATTTAGGTATAGTCATAGGTGGGCCTGGTGGCGGATTAAATACAACAGTTGTAAATGGATCGATTTCTTTTATTTTAGAATATTGGAATGGAAATAATTTTCAAGTACCACAGGATACATATGACTTTGGCTGCAATACTGAAGAAGGGATAAACAATGCTGTTGTAACTCCTTCATTTAATAAATACGGCATACCATTTGCAAATATAACGAGTGGGAAGAACATATATCTTGGTAATCTATGGTCCTTAAATTCCTCCAACATAGCTATACTTTACATAAATAATAGCATAAAAAATAGTTATGTATCTATATACAATAACCAATCGTACATTAATGAAAGCCTTTTAAATGGGATTGGAAAGTTTACTTTAGAATCGGGAAATTACATTGTAAATGTGTATAAGAACGGTATAAAGATATACAACAAAACGTATTCTCTCATAAAAGGAAAAACTAACTACTTAAATATTATTTAAATAACTTTATCTGCACCCTTTGCAACCCTGTGTTTAGTAAGAGCAGATAATATAGCTGCTATTATAAGTATAAGTATGCCTATATACAATGCAATACGTAAACCCTGAATAAACGGAGAAGATATCAATTTAGGTATAAATTTACTTGAAGTAAGGGTATTCAAAACTGAACTTGGGATTTGAGATACCACCTGCTTAGGCGCTGTAGATAAAAATGAAGATATTGGATTTATCCCCAAGAATGCAGAGAATAAAAAAGAAGAAGCTGGGACTGCAGCCAATTCTGAAGCAAATGAATTAGGAACATTTAAAGTTGTTAACTGAGAAGTTATAATCGGAGGTAAAGCATATGAGAAGATAGTTATAGCTATAGTAAAGAATATAGCCATGCTTATCATCTGGCCTATATTGGCAAACGTAGTTCTTATGCCATTACCAACTCCTCGTTCCTTCCAAGGCAAAGCATCCATTGTCCTTTTAGTATTTGGTGCTGCAAATAAACCATTGCCAGCACCTATAACAAAAAGAACTATACCAAATAAAAGATAGGAAAAGTTAGCTGAAAAAGTCGTGAGCAAAAATAAACCCAAAGCACTGATTAACAAACCCAAAGTACTAAATACTCTTGCACCAAATTTGTCGGTTAAAACACCACTTATAGGTCCAAATGCTATAAATCCGACCATTAAAGGTATCATATATATACCTGCCCAAAAGGGTGTTTGAGCTATAGTATACCCATGTAAAGGAAGATAAACCCCTTGTAACCATATTATAACTAAAAACATTACTGCTCCACGGGCTAAAGCGCTCAAAAACAATGCTAAAGAACTGAAAGAAAACTGAATATTTCTAAACAGACTTAATTTGAAAATTGGATTTTTTACTTTTTTCTCTATAAAAATAAAGGATATAATTAAAAGGATACCTATTATCAAACTTAATATTACCCATGGATTAGACCAGCCTAATGGAGAATTTTTATAAGGAGTTAATGCATATGTAAAGCCCAATGCTATTAAAATTAATCCTGCTGACAAAGCTAAGTTGCCTTTTATATCTAGTCCTTTTTTCTTTACATTGGTTTTTTCTTCCTTTAACTTATAATAAGACCAGAAGGCACCAAGAACCGCAAATGGTATATTAACTATAAATATCAAATGAAAATCAAATGGAGCCAGTAATCCGCCGGCAATTAGACCTATGAAAGACCCAGCTAGAAATGCAACTTGGTTTGTTCCTAGGGCCTTTCCTCTTTCATTGTCAGGGAAGGCATCTGTAAGTAAAGCCGTACTGTTAACCATTATAAATCCACCGCCGACTCCTTGAACCAATCTAAATATTATTATGAATAGAACACCATTTGTTCCCGAATTGTAAGGTGTAAAAGAAAGAGCCACTGAGGCTGCAGCAAAGACCGCAAATCCTATTGTATAAAATTTCTTTCTGCCGTAATCATCAGATAACCTACCAAAAGTTACCAGCAAAGAAGCTGTAACTACCATGTACCCTAGAAGAACCCATAAAAGAAGCGTAAAATTACCTGCAGATGTGGGATTAACATTTAAACCACGGAATATAGAAGGAAGAGATATAAGTATTATTGTAGCGTTTATAGAAGCCATCAAACCACCCATAGTCGTATTAGCAAAAACAGTCCATTTATACTGCATCCGATATATTGAATTTCAAAATTTAAATATGTAATTAAATTATCTTAAAATAAGGAATTACTATCCTTAACAAGTTTATTAAGTCTTATAATAGCTTTGTATTTGCTTTTACCGTCAATTTTAGACTTCGTTACTATGTCTTCCATAGTGTTTACAACTTCGTCTGCAGTTTTCTTATTAACTGGGTACGGGATACCGTCCTTCCCGCCTATTGTAAATGAATACTTAAATGGATCATACGGATAATTAACAGGATCCTCAAATGATGGCGGTTCATTATATATCAAATCTGATATTAAAAATAATGCCCTTGCAGTTGAAGCAGTAACTCCTTCAAGCAGCGCATCTGATATTGTAGGCATACTGCTTTTCTTTAGAATATCCAAATTCTTCTTTAATTTCTCTATTTTTATGGGCCTATAATAATTTATTTTATTTAATCTATCGAATCCGGATATAGCTGCATTTTCTTCGTTCAATTCCAAAGTTGCATTTCCATTTAAAGTGTTTAATGCCTTGTAATAATCCTTTAATATGGTTTTTTCATCGCTGTTTATTAATTCTAAGAAAACCTTTCTCTGCTCATAAGCATTTCGCTGTATTATGTTAATAGCCTGTCCCTTAAATCCAGATATAGAAGAATTTGGCTCGCACTCAAAGTTATCGACATTTGATAGGTGGTATCTTCTTGCAAATTTGTTATTAGGATTCATCCCTTGCTGTATAACAGCCCATTTTCCTGATTTTGAGATAAGCATGTAATGTATGTATAAATCATAGCCATCTTGCAACAGAACAGTATCTGTTTTTGCTGATAAAGCACTACATTTTTTCATTTCTTCTGAATCAGCATTAAAATTCAAAGGGATGCTATTAACCTCTTTCTTTATAAGAGTAGAATTTTTTCCTTTCCCGCCGATAACCACCATTCCGTCGGATTTTTTGTTTATTACCTGTTTAAGCAAGGAAAGCAAAACCGTTGTTGAACCGCTTGAATCCCAATCCATACCTATTGCATTATTTAAAGCCTGAAACCAAAATGGGTTTGATAATCTTTCCAGAAGTTTGTCCTCTCCAAATTCATAAATCATAGTATGGACTATTGAATCGCACATTTTCTTCATTATTCTAAGTAAATAATCTGGAACATGGCCATAATGGAGCGGTAAATCTGCAATCCCTACCATTAAAAGAAGAAAAACTCCTAAAATTAATTACTATGTTTATTTTTTATTTAAGCGATCTATCGTAATTCTAAATGGTTTATCTGTATATTTAAAAACGTGAGAATTAAGATTATATTTAAACTTTAATTAACACAAAGCATTTTATAATAAAACAAAGTTAAAATAAAGTGAAATCGATAAATGGAGCAAGATTATTTTTAAACCTTATAAGAAGTAAAAAGATGTTCATATTTATACCAATTATAATATTTTCCGCATACTCTTATCTTTTTTTACATGATACTGTAGGTATAGCCTATTTCTCTTACTTTTACCCCCTATTTGATATAATAGCAGCATTAGGATTAACTATTTTAGTGACTTTTATAATCTCAATAAATTATTATATAATAAATTCAAATAAAAATGCAAACAGAAAGAACACAACATTAGCAATCATATTCAGCTTACTTTCAACGCCTTTTTGCTGTAATGTTTTGATACCTCTGCTTATTGCATACTTTGTGGGTTCCGTAGCGTTATCTCCTGTATACCTATCAACTCAAAATATACTAATAGAATCAGATCCAGTCATAATAATTGTCTCCATTGCAATAATATACTTTTTGTATAAAAGATCAATTAAAGCATTGCTTAAGTGCAAAATAAACTTTAGAAAGAACTTTGGGGTTGCCAGGATTTGAACCTGGATCAAGCGGTTTCTTCTTAATCATCCTTA
>CAZXLU010000070.1:0-6792 GCA_964641875.1 Candidatus Woesearchaeota archaeon
CTACTATTGCCCAATGATGCACACCCCTATTTAATCTTGCCATTTTTACTTACCTATGTTCTACGGTATGTTGCAAATCAACTAAATACGTTCCAGAATAACCTTTCTTTCTATTTCTATAAATGTTAAAATTACCAATCTCATAGAGTATATCTGCTATTTCATTACTGACCCTGAGAATAACTATATGCTTTCCATTTTCTTTATCTTTCTGTAATTGTTTAGTAATTTTACCAGCTTCGATTATATTATCTCTATTTCTTTTTTCTTTTTCTTTTTTTGTTAATCTCATTTCTTTTTCTTTCTCCTTTTATCTTTATCTATATCTGCCTGGCGTTTATTTTGCCTTTTAATAACTTCTTTCTTTTTACTGTTATGAATTCCGAGATAAATTCCATAAATTGTACCAATTCCAGGGATAGTGTAAAGAACACTCCCGGTAACATTTTTAGCTACTTTCTTTGGATCATAGGAACGTGGATCAATTTCTTCACTAACTAATTTTCTCTTATGATCCAATTCTTTTTTATTCACATGACAAATAAGAGGTTGTAATATTTAAAACTATATTTGGTTATTCTATTTTTTAGATTGTTCTTCTCTTTCTTTGTAGTATTCTTCCTTTTCTTCTTGTGTTGGTAAATCCTTTTCATTTATTAACTTTAAACCAGCCCATTCGCTACTCCATAAATAATACCAATTGCCATTTAATTTGAAATAAATATTATCGGCACCAAAGTTAAATTCCTTATCTTTACTTGCAAAACCGGTATAATATTGATCAGTCCTAACATCCTCAATATCCAATTTTAAATTTTTACGTATAAAGTCAAATATTTCTTTTTCGTCTTCATCCATACAATAACAAATAAAATGAAGTATTTAAATATTAGAATTGGAAAATATCATTAGATATAGTAGTATCAATTTTAATTTGACCTATTTCAGAAACCCTTATCCACTTCACAGTTTTACCTGGCATTTTACTTGCCTGTTCACCAGTCCATTCTCCTCCATTTCTAACTACTTTATTATTGAGTATTGGACTCACTACTAAAAGAATATCAGAAGCTTTGGCTATTTCCAAATTTCTGGTTTTGTATCCTTTCTTTCCATTCCAATCACTCCAACCGTTTACTTCAGGTGGAAAGATTTTTGTGGGAATATTTAAGAGCTTGGCAAATTCTTCTGCCCATAAATCTACTCCACCTAAAGGACAATGCCCACTTGTTATGTAATCCGGTTTTACTTCTGTTATAAAATTTAAAATAAATTCTCTGGCTTTTAGTTTTTCTAGTTGAATCCAACTTCTCTCTTCCGCACCAACTATACCGAGAATCATTCTATACCCTTACGATAATATAAAGTTGTAGTTGCCAATAACATTCCTGCTTTATCAATTATGTTTAAATAGCCGCATTCTTCACAGGTTGCAGAAGTGTACCAAATATTTGGCTCATCTACCGTTTGCCTGGAGCCACAATTCCCACAGGTGAACTTCTGAAATATTTTTGATCCGGGAAAGGCTATAAATAATTCTTCTGCTTTCTTCTCATATTGATCTTTTGTTAGATCATTATGAGAAGTCATCTTAAAGAACCACCACATTTACAACTTGGATATTATGGGATGGATTATGCCCAGAATAATCCGGTATAAAATTTCCACATGTGTTGCAAAAAGTTGCTTCCAATTTATCTCCTTGTTTTAATTCCATACAAATAAAAACGGGAAATAATATTTAATGCTTAAGTTAATAGTATGTTGCTTGCCCTGAAATTGATAGTTTATGTATAACCAATATAATCATTAAAATAATGAATACGACTAAATCCATAACTATATTGATAGGTTGCTCATATAAAGCTACTGTATAAGTTTTTCCAAATGAAAATAGAAAATTAAATTCATCTACTATAAATCCCAATCCTATTCCCATTACCATTGATAAAGTTTTTCCAAAAATATTTCTTCTGGAAATATCCCATACAGATAAAAGTAAGAATGAGAATATAAGTAAAATGATACCATAATACAAGTGGTGAATCATGTGTCCGTAAAAATAAATATTTATGTCTTCACCCTGATAAACGTATAATCTAGAAAGAACAACTGCTATTACAAATCCAAGAATAAAATAACCGAGATGTAATTTTTCGCGCATTCACACCCCACTTAAAATCACTGGAGTTAGAACAACATAAGCTATTATTAACCATATAACAAACATTATTACCATTGATTTATATCCTATTACCAATTTATGAAAGATTAATGTAAGAGATATGGCTATAAAAAATGGAAAGGCAAGCATTATTCCATTTAATTCGGCATAAAGTGGACTTCCAACCCCAATGGCATAATCATTCATAACTTTAAGTACAATTAATAACATTGCCATTACAGTCAATAAAAATGTACCAAAATGTCTTGGATGAAGAGTGGTTACTATTTTATGTCCTGCTACCAAACCTGAAAATCCCATTAATCTTCCACCCGTAATTTTTCTCTATCTCCTCTAAATTCTATTAAATCTTGTTTCATCCATTTTTCAATATTCGATAAACTTTCAATTCTATATTTGTATCCTTTTGGATTAGTAGAACAATAAACTTCTACTTTGTCTCCTTGAATTTTTGTAACCTTGCCCCACAATTTCATTGTTCCTTTATTACCAGAACGATAATAAAGAACTCTACCAATCAATTTTTCTTTTATCATTTTTACCAACTCGAACCAATTTTGTAATATTTCATTATAATATCTTTGTAATAATTTTTGAAGGTTTCTCTAACGAAATCGGAATTTTTGTAGTTGTTTCCTTTCATTCCCTGTTCTTTGATCTCTTTAGTTAAAAATCTTTTTTTACCTCTAACTTTCATATTTAAATAATTAGATTATCTATTTAAATTTATATTAAGATTTTCTTTCTTATACAACTTTTTAAAAATTCCTTTTTTATATTCCATTTTTTTCCAACTACTTCTTATTTCTGGATTACCGTGAGTATAATAATAAAAATACTTCATTGAAGTTATTGGCACTCTTTCATTTGAATGATAATAAAATTTATAAGTAGTTTTAAAAATTTCCTCATAATTTAAACTGCTTTTCGATAAAACTAAAATTACTGCCGGTTCAACCGATTTATGATTATAATGGTTATAATTATTATTTATCGATGAATAAAACATTGCAGGCATTAATTTTTTAGAAAAGAAAATTCCATTCCATTTACCATTATTTTTATCAATTTTAAATAATTCCCAATGAGGTTTTAGATATCCATCCTTTTCTATTTTAACCGCATTTGCTAAAGTAGTACCATGATAAATTGGCATAACTTAACTCCGTGATTTGATAAATTTCCAATTCTTCTCAATTAATAAACTCTTCTTTTTTAATTCTTCTTTATTTTCTATAAACTTCTCACTCATGTATTTAATTGTATTATCTATAGAACTCCTATCTTTTGGAATATAATATCCAGAAATATATCTTGGTAGTATGTCAATATCAAACATTAACTCATACGTTTCATATTCTAAATTTTCTGGTTTTATTTTGAAATGTGAATTGTTATGCCAACCAAAAATATGTCCTTCTTTTGCCAATTTAAGTACATATGTAGATGGTAAGTTTATTTTAATAATAACTGGATCAGACCTTTTTCTTTCTTTAATCAAATTTTTTAAACTATAATAAATAGTAAATCCGAAGTTGGGAGTAAGAGAAATATATCCATTTGAATCATTTTTACCTTTAACTATTTGCAATCCATCTTTTAATATATGTTTCAAATATATCTCATCGGTACCATGATAATATTTCATTTTACCATACCTTAACAAAAGGATAATCCAATCTGAATATCTCGTGGTAGTTAAAACGAACTTCGCATAGCATTTGCTTATATCCTGAATCGTATTGAGCTATTGCCCTGTGATTTCCTTCAAATACAGTCCAATCCTTGCTAGTTACCTCTACCTGTACTGTTCCGCTAATCTCCTCTTTATTTTTAAATTTATCTATATAGTAGCTATAATTTTGTCTTCTGCTCTTGATAAATTGTAATTCTCTAACATACAAATGTTGCATAATATCTTTGGATTTCAGAAGAAGAAAGTATCTGTCGTGGAATACATCTGTTGTTGTAAATTTACTATTCTTTATATTTAAGCCATACCCTACTCTATAGTTATTGTAGTAAGGCTCATATTTATTTCCGAGTGATTTGGTTATTAGGGATTTCGTTGCCAGCACCGATTGATATAAAGCATATGTTATGTAATCGTCCGGTTTATCCGGAGCTACAATTACTGCTCTACGTGGAAATGGAAGTTTATACTTTTTCAGTAAATCTTTTACTGTTGGAGGTTTCCCCATCATTGCAATATTTTTATACAGTTTTACTTCCGTCATTTAAATCATCCATTGAAATGCTGACATTATCATATGAGAAGTTAGCCCGCCACCGAAGAATATTCCAGAGAATAAGGTTGTTAATATTGCTACGTTCCAGCCTGCGTGTATGCCCCATGTTATAGCCAACGGGTCCCAATTCTTTGGTACATATTTTATAATATATCCAAGTAAGAGTCCCAGAATAAATGTCTCAAATATGGCAGCATAGTTAGTGCCAAAGAATGAAGAATAAGCCGCCCAATGGAAAAGAGCAAATAATATTGCCTGTGGAATGACTCCAATGGAATATTCGGACTGTAATAGAACTCCTCTAAAGATGATTTCTTCTGATAGGGAGACAACAAAGATTTGTAAAAGTAATTGCATGACATCGTATTGTAAACTATTTGGTACTAAATTAAAATTATTATTTACTGAGCCAACTAATAGAGCCGTCATTAAAAAGGAAGGAGTGAACAAAACTATTGCTCCCATATAGGTTATTTGTGTTGCCTGATAATGACTCACTACGACTAATCCAAGAGTAATAGCCATGTAGATAAAAACTATCTGATTATATCCATTCCAATAATGTCCGAAGAATAAACTTCCCATTACGAGAAGCATAAATTCTATTAATAATGATACTACCAATAAGGGTAATGTAGCGAGTTTTTTACCTGTGAAAAACCAACTGATATTAGCTACTTGAGGCATAAATTATAATCTAAAATACACGTTTATCTATTTAAAACTATATAAGTATGTCCAGACTGTGGGTTGGATATGTACACTACATACGTCCCATATCCCGATCCCACTCCAAATAGTCTATTTGTTATCCTATTTGGAACGCCTGGTAAATATATCGTGGCGAAAGCCATTCGCCTATCGGGGCACCGCCCCGCCTTCTTATTGAAGGTGTCATCCCTCTTGGTTACTACTGATTTCTCAGCCTTCACCCGATTGGAGTAGCATTACGGGGGAATATATCTTTGGGAGGCTACCACCGAAGATTTGATTAATCTTACGGGAATCTTCAGCTCCGTTCCGGCTATGAGTGGGGTTACCGGAATGATCTTTTTCCACCCACCATGGGCAAATTAAAGAACACATTGAAGTATTTAAAACTTTATAGATGGGGCTGGGCAGATTCGAACTGCCGTTACCGGATTCAAAGTCCGGTATTCTTGTCCACTAAACTACAGCCCTATTATTTCAGAGTGTTATAGGTTCACAATCTTCATCCCAGAATATTTGCACGTCTATTTCTTTTACTAACTTTTTTGCTTTTGTTTGTGTTTCATAAAATGGATAAACTGTTATAACTGTTTGTTTATCCATTTCCAAGACCATCAGCATTCCGGTAGAACTTAAAACGTACTTACGACCATCATAATCTTTTCTATATCTAACCCCTGAAGTATTATTTGATTTGAAATCGTTTAGGGACATTTCATATTTTCCCTGTATTCTATCCATTGCGTGCTTGGATAATCTCAATTTCATATTATCCTTCTCAAGGGCGAGATGGGAATCGAACCCATAAGTATTGGTTTTGCAGACCAAGCCATTACCACTCTGACACCCGCCCATTATTCCTGCTTATGTCCCTTACCGGAATACCAGGGAAACATATCTCTACGAAGTTTCGCCATTTCACCAGTTTTTACGTTATGGAATACTATCCCTTCTGGTTGGACGGTTTTATCTCCAGTTGTGTTAGCCATGTAAAGAGAAAACAATCCATCCTTAAACCATTCAGAAATGGCATCATAAGTCTTTGGGTATTTGCCCCAGCTTTTATATGTAAGTTTTTTGCGGGCATAGGTGTTGAATGGAATCCATATTGGCTCATTTAATTTGTAAGGATTTCCTTGAATTTTTGGACCTATCACTTCACCAAAATGCTGACCATCCGGAAGATCGGCATACCCTCTTTCATAGGAATTTTGTATGGCATCAATAATAAACTTTTTACCTTTATTTATAAATGGAACTCTTCCAGTTCTATTCCAAACACTAATTATAGCTCCTTCAAAAATAACTATTGATACATCCGTGCCATCCAATTTTTCGGTAGCAAGCACATTCTCATTATCATTAAAAACCCATTCATATCCTGGTGTGATATTGGGCGTGACTACATATTTGCTATCTACCATTTCTCTTATAAATGGGCTTTGGAGTTTTGGCATATCCTCTACATCAATTATTCTTACCATTAATAACTAAAAGAGTTGGAAATATTTAAAATTAGTTTATGCGCGTGAGAGGATTTGAACCTCTGAACCCTGCGGAACTGGTTCTAAGCCAGCCGCCTTAACCACTTGGCTACACGCGCAATACAGGTGCCAGGATTTGAACCTGGGACGCCTACGCAATGGA
>CAZXLU010000071.1:0-6785 GCA_964641875.1 Candidatus Woesearchaeota archaeon
ACCGAATCCGCATCCATTGTTGTAAGAAGAGAATGATGTACAATATACCTGCTGTATTCATCGATAAAAATGATGAGGTAGAAGAACCTTCCCTGTATTTTCACATACATTATATCGGTCTGCCATTTCTCATCTGGCGACTTTGCATTCTCCAGTCTTGTTGATTCCCACACCGGATGCTTCCATGGTGTTATGAGATCGTGCTTCTTCAGTATCCTGTACACAGTTGAAGGTGAGAGATATGCAATATCCTCATCTATAAGCGTGTAAGAAATCTCCCTGAAGGACATCTTCTGTTACCGGAGATTGAATCCGATAACTATCCATTCATCATCATCTCTAATGGCCATTGGGTTGAACCTTCCGTCAAGAACGGGTGAAAATGAGATTTGTGAATAAAACCACGATCGATATTCCAAGCATAGAAAGTATCCTTGATATGGAATATCCTAATGAGTTGAAGAAATATCTTAAAACCTTAGAGCATTGGGAGGGAAAAAGTCGTCAACAAAAATATTGGTTCAAAGAATTTACAATACGGAGAACAATGAGGGCAGAGATTGGTGGGATAACCTTAAATTCACATGAGGATGTCTATAAAGATGAAAACCATCACGTTTATGTGAATACTGTATACCTGTCAGGCTTGAAAAAATATAGTATGAATGGATATAATGTATCCAATTATTAGCCAAAGGAATTTTTTCATTATTTTATAACCTTGCAAGGGCAAGATTTTTTTACAGAATAAAGTAAGCTATGGACATTCAGGAAAGATAACTGTAAAATACTGCTGGAATACCCTGCAGTATGGTGAATTTGAATTAATCTTATCACAGATCGGCAGTTAATAAACCGCATTTCGGAAGAATGAATGAACTTGAGGGAGTTTTAGTAGTCTTTCCTGATCAATACACTTAAAAATTGCTGGAAACCTTAGCATTTTAGATTTTGGACTTTATTCGATACATATGCAGGTAATTCAGACTATAGACACAGGCAATGGCAGTTTATTTGGCCATGTAGAGCCAGTGATTGCTTGATTGATGTGCAGCAGTGAACTTAATATGTATGATTTACAAAATTAAAAATATAATGGAAAATTTCATCATTCTGGATGTGTTTATATATATGTTGTGAATAAAGTATAATACTTATGTCTCAACAAAAATTTGTCGATAGATTTGAGGAAATAGAAATCCTAGAGGATGCTTACTCATCCAAGAGACCTTCACTGTTCATCCTTTACGGTAGAAGAAGAGTTGGGAAAACTGAATTGGTGAATAAGTTCATAGGCAACAGAGGAATTTATTTTCTTGCAACAGCAGAGGGAGACAAGGAAAACATAACCAACTTCAAGATTAGTGTTTCAAAGTTCTTGAAAGATGATGGTATCATCAGGGCAAATTTTGATGATTGGTACTCTTTTTTTACGGTGCTGGTTTCAAGTAGCTCATTTCGTGCAAAAGCAAGCATCTCGAAGGTCATAATCGCCATCGATGAATTCCCGTATCTTATAGAGGCTAATCGGGCAATTCCATCTGTCTTTCAGAAAATTTACGACACAATACTGAAGGATTTAAATGTAATGTTGATCCTCTCTGGTTCATCCGTTAGCATAATGGAAAACGAAGTGCTTTCCTATAGAAGCCCCCTTTATGGAAGAAGAACTGGCCAGCTGCAGCTGAAACCTTTGCGTTTTAGGTATTTGGCTGAATTTGTAAATTATGAATTTGAAGACTTATGCAATACGTATTTTGTATTCGGCGGCATGCCCGAATATCTTTCTAAACTTGATCCTGATGCTGGATTTTGGAAAAATGTATCAAAAAACCTTCTTTTGAAAGGATCGCCACTTTATGAAGAGGCAGAATTTCTCCTTCGGACTGAATTCAGGGAACCCAGGAACTATATGCTGATTCTTAGATCAATTTCTTACGGAAATCATACACTGGGAGAGATATGCACATATTCTGGCCTTGACAAAAGCATGGTATCAAAGTATCTTGACGTCCTCATGTCGCTTGGTTTTGTAATAGCAGAAAAGCCATTCGGTGCTCCTGAAAAGTATAAGAGAAGAATGTACTGGATATCTGACCAATACCTGAAGTTCTGGTTCAGGTACGTCTTACCAAATAGAAGCGAAATTGAGAGATCACATGCAGATGAGGTTATCGAAGGAATAAAGGCAGATTTTCCAATTTTTGCAGGTGAACAGTTCGAGAGCCTGATGAGAGAACTCATACTGGAAGGAGTATTAGGAAGACCGTTTGATAGTGTCTCAAGATGGTGGGGCAGAAACAGTTCCAGGAAAAGAGGAAGAGATGTTGAAGAAGTAGATATTGTAGCATATTCCAAAAAACGCGAGGAATTGCTATTTGCCGAATGCAAGTGGACCAACAGCCCTGTATCCATTGATGTGGTTGAGACATTAAGGAAAAAGTCTGAAACTCTGAGAAAGCAATTTCCTGGTAAAAAATATACATTTGCTGTGTTTTCGAAGAGTGGATTTAGAGGAATTTATAAGGGGCATGGCAACGACACTGTCCTGATGGAACTTTCGGATATACAGAAAGGTATTTCCTGATAGTCCAAAGAGCTAAAAATTAAACGTTTGAAATTTGATAATATTTTGATCCATAGGGCATTTCCAACTTCACCACAAAATAAATCTCTTAAACTTGTCGCGTATGTTGTTAATGAAGAGTTCATGGTAAGTTTAAAATTTGGCTTCTGTAAAAATTGCAGTCACGAGATAGTTTTTTTTGAAGAGCAATGAAAACATCACATTACCAGGGCAAACCTGTATCATGTGCCACACTGGCCTACAGGCCATGTCACAACAATAGAGTGTGAAAGAACCCCATGCAATTGTTCAGTGCCAGAACTTGATGAATCCAAGGGGCAGAAATCAAGAATGGTTTTACTTGATAGTCATCCGGAGAGATAGGGAGAAGATCATGCTGCTATACACTGTTAACAGGATAATGACTGTCGCCATGTATATAGGCATACTGGCTCTTCTTACCGCACCAATCGGGTTATATTTCTATTACTCTGGGGTCTACACAGAGAGCACGTTATACATCTTCAGAATTGGGGAGTCACTATTTTTACTGTCTCTAATTCTTCTCATTGTTGGTTTGATATACAAGGTCATAAATAATAAAAAGAACAAAGGATAGGTCTTGAAATATACTGGGTCAATGGCATTCTTGTAAACAGTATTCATATACACTATTGTTATACTAAATAAACGGAGAGAGAATTTGACAAATATAAGGTGCAGAAAATGTGGAGAAAGCTTCAAAAAACCTCACTGGGGTCTCAAACCTCTGGAGTATAAATCAGGAATAAAAATGCCAGGAGGCCTCGTTAGGTTGGGGGCTATTATTGTATGCCCTAAATGTGGTTTTGAAGGCCCAATTAAGGATTACGTCCAAGTTTAATTTGCTGGTTATGTAGAAATAATGGCCATTCTAATCCTTTCCATTTATGAATTTACAGAAGGCATCGAAATGGACTGTTTGGAATCTAATAACCTAAAGCCCCATTAATTGGCGGATGAGGTTACTTAAGATTCTTGTTCTTAACGTATTTGGAAGTAAACTACTTGTGAGTGGATAGTTCCAAAGGTAGTTTTGAGACACTTCAAATCTATAACTGTTGCATGGCTTTGTTCGCCGTAATCACGAGTCAAAGTTTCTGTGATGCTGCTAAAGATGCTCATCATTATCCCCGCAACCGCAGTGTAGAACCTTTCTCAGCTCAAAATATGGAACTATGCAGGCTTTATTCAAAATTTGGTGGTGTCAAGACCTACCACGGCAGCTAAATCCTCACCAGATAAGCATTCACGTTTGCAGAATTAACAGGATGGTGTAAATCAGCACGGTCATCGATGTGGAGAAGTACATAACTACATCGCCTCTTGAGTGCTGGGCCGATGTCGAGAAGAAGGATACAGTCAGTGCCAGAGACGACTTCCTGCATTCTGAAAAAACTATGCCCACAATATCACAGGCTCCAGGAATGTGATAATAAGTAACCACCCATTATTTACAGAAAACATTTTTAAACACTGATTCTGCATGAAACAATGCTATAGTTTATCATGTGGAAATAAAGTTCAAAATATTCGACCTTTACACTGTATTTCTTTGTCTTCATAGATGATAAGATAAGGCTTTTATGCATAAGCTCATTTATAAAGAATGAAAAGATCCAACAGGGCATGGGTACTTGTTAGCAGACCAAAAGATCATTTTGAGAATGATAGCATCAGAATGGTGGAATTGGAAGTCCCAGACTTAGCAAACGGAGAATTTTTGGTCAAAAATATCTGGCTCTCCTTCGATCCAACACAACTTATCTGGATGAAGAGGGACTCCTATGTTGCTAAAATCGAATTAGGAGAGGTTGTTAGATCTTTTTCTGTTGGTCAGATCGTGGAATCGAAAAATGAGCGATTCAAGGTAGGCGACTTTGTGACCGGATTGTTCGGCTGGCAGGAGTATGCCGTATCGGACGGTTCTTTTGTGAATCTTGTAAAACCAATAGAGTTTGCAAATCCTCCGTGGTATTCGCTGAGCCTATTCGGTATCACAGGAATGAGCGCATACTTCGGTGTTAAAGACATTGGAAGGGTCAAGAAGGGAGATAATTTCCTAGTGTCAAGTGCAGCGGGATCTGTTGGTTCCATAGCAGGTCAGATAGCCAAAATCATTGGAGCAAAAGTGATCGGTATCGCAGGAGGAGAAAAGAAATCTAAATGGGTAGTTGAGGAAGCCGGTTTTGATTACTGCATAGATTATAAGAAAGAAAATATTTCTGAAAGGCTTTCCGAACTATTTCCTGACGGAATAGATGTTTATTTTGATAACGTTGGGGGCGAGATTTTAGACATTGTTCTATCTAAAATCAAGCAATATGGCAGGATCGTGCTCTGTGGTTTAATATCGGATTATGAAACAGGAAATTTCTATCCTTTACGAAATTATGCAAGGCTAAATTCAAGAAGTGCAAGGATGGAGGGATTCATAGTTACCGATTTTATCACAAGATTTGAGGAAGCCCACGATGATCTGTATAATTGGCTAAAAGAAAACCGTTTGAAGCAGAAAGAAGAGATTACATATGGCTTGGAGAATGCTCCTGAAGTTTTCAAAAAGATTTTTAATGGCACAAGTTTTGGAAAACAGATATTGAAGATAGCAGATGTTTAGAGATGTTTAGGATAATCTCGTAATTAATACTCTTTGCTAGGACATTCAACAATCTTTTATAAAAATAAGCACAAGATGAGCAGCAGTCTATAGGAACCAATATTCCCGACATTGAAATTCTTGTTATGATTCTCAAGCTCGTCTGGTAGCGAGGTAAACATTTTTATGCAATTTAATAATGTGGGAATTGTGGTGGGAACGACTCAAGAAACAGTGATAGATGATAAGGGCAGGATCCTACTTTCAAAAGAGATTCGGGACGCACTTGGTCTTAAGAGAGGCATGGCCGTAAAATTGCATGCAGAATCCAACAGGATAATAATTGATAAATCCGTATCTCCAGAGGAGTTTATTAAAAATATGAAAGGTTTCATTAAGAAAGATTCCAAAGTACCTGTTTCCGATCCTCTTGACCTCAAAAGAATCTGGAAGTGAATCTGCCCTGGAGCTAGTGTATATCGATGCAAATTATTGGATTTACTGGTTTGATGAAAGATTACCTGAGCATCCTTACGTGAATGAATCAATGCAGAGTGCCATAAGAGAAGGGGTAGTTTTAAGTCCAGTAACTCTCATGGAAGTGGCTCATTATTTCAGAAACCTCCCCGCCAGTGTACTGGAAGAAAAAATGAAAATGATAACCAATCTTTCCACACTTACACTAATTGATTTCACTTACCATATTTTGCAATCTTCGATTAGTTTCCTATCTGAATATTCCGTAAGTGGACTCGGGGTGAGAGATTGTGTTATTCTTGCCACCATGAAAGCCGCTGGATCAAAGATTCTTCTGACTCACGATAAAGCATTCAGTAAGGTCAGCGGTATTAAGATCATTGATAGGATCTCATAGATAAAGTGCAAGGCTAAAGAGTGTGCAGAAGCAGATAAATATCAAGAGTTCAACCAGTATTAATGATCCTAAATATGGATTTGGTTTTAACCTGGAACCTGCATTCAGTTGTCCAAAGTGATAGGCACTTCAATTATTTAACTTGACGCAGTTTGAATATGATGGTTGCCGACAGCGGTCCGACCGATAGGGGTTGGTGTTCACTCCTTCTGCCTGGAAAGAACGGAAGTGGGAAACTTCTAGCAGAAACTTTAGCTGGAGAAGGTTAACTTACACTTCGGTATGATAAAATGGCCTCTGGACCACATGTAAAAAAAATCTTGGATCTCTTTAAACAACTATCGCCAAGAGCCTTATATCTGCAATATACACGTCTCTAATAGTGAGAGCCATTTGTTGGATGTCGTGAGTTATTCAAATTCCACTCTACCTATTGGAGTAACACATGTAAAGGTTAATGTGGATGTAATCGGAAGTTTTTTTAGTGGTTTGGTCGATCTTACCGTGCAGTTTCAATAACTTTTTGGACTTCTTTGTATGGCTCACAGGAGAATATAATCTAACACAAAAGTATTTTTAACCAAAATGGGCTGGTGACCTCGCTGATTATGGTAGGTGAAAAGGCATGAACAAAGATGCAGACAATTACGAAGATGGATATCTGAAGGTCAACGGCATCAAAATATATTACAAGAGATATGGAAAAG
>CAZXLU010000072.1:0-5554 GCA_964641875.1 Candidatus Woesearchaeota archaeon
CCTCTCCCGAAAAACGCCTCGCTCTCCTGCCCTTTGCCCAGGAGCACATTCTGGCTCAGGAAGACGGGGCAAAAAGGCTTTCCCGGGCGGTCTCCGATCTTTCCAAAGCCTTTGCGCTGGCCGTTCCCCACCCCAAAGCCCTTGCGATCCGGGACGACGTGCGGTTCTTCCAGGAAGTGAACGCCGTTTTGTCGAAACGGGAAAAAAACGGAGAACGAAGCCGGGAGGACATGGACCATGCGATCCGGCAGATTGTCTCGGGGGCGATTGTCTCGAACGGAATGATTGATATCTTTCAGGCGGCGGGCTTAAAAAAGCCCGACCTGTCCATTCTCTCCGAAGAGTTTTTGGCCGACGTTCGGAACATGCCCCAGAAGAACCTCGCCGTAGAGCTCTTGCGGAAGCTTCTCGACAGCGAGATCAAAACCCGCTCAAAAAAGAATGTCGTCATGTCCCGGTCGTTTTCCGAAATGCTGGAAAAAACTCTCCGTTCCTACCATAACCGGGCGATTGAGACAGTGCAGGTCATTGAAGAGCTAATCAAGCTGGCCGAAGAAATTAAAAACGCTGAAAAACGGGGAAGGGATTTGGGTCTTTCGGAAGACGAAGTGGCTTTCTACGACGCCCTGGAGACGAACGACAGCGCGGTGAAGATTCTTGGGGATAAGGTCTTGTGCGAGATTGCCCGGGAGCTGGTCCAGACGATCCGGAACAACGTCACGGTGGACTGGTCGGTGAGAGAAGACCGACGGGCGCATATCAAACGGCTGGTCAAGAGGATCCTTAAAAAGAACGGCTACCCGCCGGACAAGCAGGAAAAGGCGACGGAGATTGTTCTGGAACAGGCGGAAACGCTGTGTGAGGAGTGGGTAATATGAGTGGAAATCCCACTGCTAGCACAATTCCAGGTTGGTTAACATGGCTAAAGATATTTGGCATTGGTTCTTTTGGAGGCTTTCTTTTTTCGTTTTTTGCAGATTTTATTAAAATAAAATTTTATAGACCTAAGATTGGAGTCAATTTTCCAATAGAAGCCAAAACAAATCTGGAAAACCCCAGAATCACTCCTTTTTTAAATCTTCAACTTTCCCCCATATCAGTTGAAGAGCATAAAGTTGTTGTTCGTGCCAAAGCAGAGAACAAATCATCCTACTTTCTAGCAGAGAATTGCCGCGTCTTCCTATATAATATCGAGTATAGAATCAGTTGTGACGAGGAGTGGAAACAGACAGACTATAACGAACTCAACCAAATCGCATGGTCAGAAAAATCCTTTGAATTCGAAGAAGTTGATATTTATCCTAAAACGGAAAGATCTTTTGATATTATCGAAATAGTAAGTTCAGCCCAGATCAATATTCGAACCAAACAACCTCACCCAAGTTTTTCTTACCTTTTCCCTAGCCGGATTCCCCAAAAAAGGGAGTGGAAACTTTACTTTCAAGTTGTTGCTGACAATGTTAAACCGACGAAGTCTGATATAAGAATATCATGTGTTATTGAAGAAAATCATGATTGGAAGGTTTTTGTAAATGATTGTCCTATAAATTTTTCCGCGTTAATTAGGAGAAGCACTATATACACATGTCTCCTATGTACTCATGATTATTTCCCGGAAGGGATAAATCAACAGCATTCTGACTGCACCTGTCCATTATGTGAGGAAAAGTGTATCTCGTATAGACCTCCGAATGCTTGGTCTTCCTTTAGGGTCGAGCATGACCCAGATATTAAAACATGCGCCCCCGTCTATATTATCCATGACAATTGCTTGATTAATAGAGCCGATTTTCCAAAATACAAGGCTTACTTGAAAAGTCATACAGGAGATTCAGTTCCAGAGATACGTCCCCCACAAATTCCTATGTAAGAGGTTCTTATGAAAACAAAACAGGAAGAAAAATTTGCAGTAGGTATGGCCGGAGAACATTTTGTGGCTGCCGAGCTTTTAAGGAGAGAGGTCCTTGCTTCGGTCACAATGGGCAATGCAAAGAAAGCCGACGTTATTGCAAGGAACATAGAAAGCTCAAAGATTGAAATTATCGAAATCAAGTTGTCTTCGCGTAAACAATGGGTTGTGGGGAAAATTACAGAATCTAATGATTCCCGGATCCGGTTTTTCGTCGATATTCCAAAAGAACCAGAAAACCCGCTAGCTTATTATGTATATACAGCAAAAAGAGATTAACAAGATTATCTTGAAAAAGATTGAGAATATGACAAGAAATATCAAAATAAACATAACGGAAAACCCTTTAAATGTTCAAAAGTAATAAGACTTGAGTTGACGGAAGCCAAAAATAATGGTTTTAAAAAACAATGGAATAAAACTTTGGAGCGTTTCCCCAATTAAGATCGATTATCAATGAGGGTATGAATGCCAATCCCAAGCTATCAATCCTTTATGCGTCCAATTCTGGAGCTTGTAAGTGACGGAAAAGATCACTCGATCCGCGAGCTACTAGAACCTCTTGCTGACAAACTTCATGTATCCTTGGAAGATCGGAAGTCCCTGGTTCCAAGCGGTAAACAGACAATCTTTGAAAATCGTGTGGGTTGGGCAAAAACTTATCTCAAACAAGCAGGCCTTCTGGAGTCTGTCCTACGAGGAACCTTTCGGATTACCTCAAGAGGGCAGGAGGCGCTTCTCAACAACTCGGAGAGAATCGATAACGAGTATCTTCTTAAGTTCCAAGAATTTGCCGAATTCACACAAAGAAAAAGAAATGAGGAAACTGATCGCTTTAGTGATTCGCTGGAGGCTAACAACTCTTTAACGCCGGAAGAGTCGGTTGAAACCGCATTCAAAAAGTTTCGCCTAGACTTGGAAGCGGAGATTCTGCAAACACTAAAGACTTGCTCTCCAAGTTTATTTGAAAGGATCGTTGTGGACGTTCTCGTCAGAATGGGGTACGGAGGTAACCGACAAGACGCTGGCCAAGCCATGGGGAGGTCCGGAGACGGCGGAATTGACGGGTTAATCAAAGAAGACCGTCTTGGATTGGATACGATCTATATTCAGGCGAAGAAATGGGACGAAACAGTGGTGGGACGCCCGGAAGTTCAGAAATTTGCCGGGGCTCTTCAGGGAATGAGGGCCAAAAAGGGTGTTTTCATAACTACGTCCTCCTTTACGCGAGAAGCACTTGAGTATGTCTCCCATTTAGAAAACAAGATTGTTTTAATCGACGGCTATATGCTTGCAGGACTCATGATTGACTTCAATGTAGGAATAACTCCCATTGAGATTTACGAAACCAAGAAAATAGATATGGATTATTTTGAACAATAATAATTGTAGAATTCTAGAAACCTAACTACTATTCTTACGGTGGGTGGGTGATGGAGTCGAAAAAAAACCAGAAAACAAGGACAAATCGAAAACGGAAGCAGAATGCGCCGCTTAGGCTCTCACTCTATGAGGTCATACACTAACATTTACAATAACTCATATCGTCGAATTGGTCCGGGATCTGGGCACTATCATAGAATTAACAACTTTATTCCGTAAGGATTAATAAGGTGAATATTTTTTTCTGACAAGATATGGTTTTTTCGCTACAAGCAGGGAACCTATGACCTGCTCTGGTGTTCCGTAAGGGAGAGATTGATAGTCCTTATAATGACGGGTTTTGAGAAACCAATCATAAGCAGCGTTGAAAAGGGTGTCGTTTAGTTTTCGTTGAACGAGCTTTTCAATCCAAAACGCTCCCAATATGGCTCGAATACGATTGGGTTTATTTTTAAATCCTTGGATCAGACTATAACAGTCTGAGAGGCGTCTCTCAATTTCGGAAAATTTATAAAGAGTAAACAGTGGGTGATTCATTGTTTCTACAAAATGAAACAAAACATGATTCCCAAAAGATAGGGTAAGCGAATGCACAGGGCCTGTGTTTGGGCAAGACGATTCAAAATATTTTTGATTTTCTCCCCAATTTTTCCAGTAATGCGTTGTCCCATTTTTATAAGAGGTTACGTCAGGCCAGGTAATTGCAGTTATAAAAATCAAAAATAGTTTGGAGTGTTGTTTCGAATATAAGATGGATGCAGAAGGATGGAGCCTTGAAAAATTAATAGACACATCGGACGAACAGATCTCCATAGAATCTCCTGAATTTTTTATTGTATTCAAGTAATAATCTAAAACGATTTAATCCAGTTTAAATTTTCCTTGCTTTTTTTGAAAAGATATGATTCATTATTAAGCATAGTGGTCTGAAGAATTGATTCCTTCCCCTGAGTGGGAACGAATCAAAAAGATCTTCCAGCACAATCAAAGATTTCAGCATGGTGGGGTTCGTCCTGCACCATGATAACGACCCGAAGGTCGGTTGAAGCTAACCAAGAAATTGGTGCGTTCAACCGACCTTTTTTTTGTCGGAAACGCCGGGAGTCGTTATCATGCAAACCACACTTTCTGCCCTTCTGTCCGTCCATGAACTGGCTGATTATTTGAAATTGTCGCCAGGGTCAATTTACGTCTTCGTCCATAAAAAATCCCCCAATATTCCGCCGTATTTTCGGATTGGCACCCGTCTCGTTTGGCATACAGACGTTGTGGCCGCCTGGGTCCGGGAAAAAGCGGGACTTGCCGCTCCGGATTCTCAACACTCCTCTGTTCTTTCCCAATCCCCCGTTCTCCCCAAGAAAAAGCGGGGTCGCCCGACCAAGGGAGAAGCTGCGGCAAAAGCGGCCCTGAAAGTTGTGGGAGGTGGGAAATGAAAAACGTCATTAAATTTGGGGTTGGATCCCCTTTCCCGTTTGCTCTCCCCGCCAATATCACAAATGGGGCGTATTTTAATTTTGACCAAAACGGTTGCGAGTTGATCGTGATCCTGGAATCGCCAACTCACGAAGAAATATCTGATTTTAAAGCAGGGAAACAAGCTGTGTTCGGCCTATATAAAAAAGGATCCACCCTTTTTCTCCTGTTCAAATTAGGCAACCAACATTGGTGCGACGCCCCTTTTCATATGCATATCCAAGGGGAGTTTAAGGGACAGATTCCTGAAGATTACTTCCTGGGGTCTTTGTTAAGTCTCTCAGTCATTTTGGTGGATTCAAGGGGAAATCGCAATATTGTTAAAGGGATAAGGTTTCTTACCTTCGGTCGAGAATTTTCCCGACGTCTTGTCGAAGCGGCACAATGGCAAATTGACAACCCGATTTTTCGATATGCCTATGAAAATGAAGTGCTCAGAACGTATTCGCTCTATCCAAGTGCTGAAGATATGGTACGGGACGCTCTGATTATTGAGGAGGGTGGAAAATGAACCTTCCTAATCACCTACCCTTTCTTCATGCCGCAAAATCAGCTCCCCCCACCCTGGAATTTATTATTCCAGGGTTTATTCCCGGGACCGTTGCAGGGCTTGTTTCTCCTGGGGGAACGGGGAAATCCTTCTTCGCCTTGGAACTCGCCTGTGCGGTGGCCGGGGGACAGGACGCGAATCTCTTAAGCCTTCCCGTCACTGGGGAAGGCCCTGTTCTTTACCTTGCCGCAAAATCAGCTCCCCCCACCCTGGAATTTATTATTCCAGGGTTTATTCCC
>CAZXLU010000072.1:5654-6739 GCA_964641875.1 Candidatus Woesearchaeota archaeon
CGAATCTCTTAAGCCTTCCCGTCACTGGGGAAGGCCCTGTTCTTTACCTTGCCGCTGAAGACCCCCCTGAAATTCTTCATAAACGACTTCACCATATCGCCCGATATATGCCTGAAAGCGTTTGGGAAAGGGTCAACGAGACTTTATTCGTCATTCCTGCGTTGGCGTCTGGGGTCAACGTTCTTGAACCGGAATGGAGTGCAGAAATAGCTGGCCGCGCCACAGGGTGCCGCCTGATCGTTTTCGATACCCTCTCCCGTCTTCATGGTACCGACGAAAACAAAACCGGGGAGGCCAAGGCGGTTATGCGCCAACTCGAATTTCTTGCCAAAACAACCGGAGCGGGCCTTCTCTACCTGCACCATATATCGAAGCATGCCGCTATGAACGGCGCCGGTGACGCTCAGCAGGCCGCCCGGGGGTCTTCGGCGTTCGTCGACGACGCACGGTATTGTAGCTTTTTGAAGGGAATGACTGAGGAAGAAGCCAAAAAATTCGGAATAGATACGGACGAGCGGGCGTTTTACGTCCGCTGGAATGCCAACAAGCAAAATTATTCAGTTCCCGAACCGGATCGGTGGTTTATTCGTGCGGACGGGGGAGTTTTGCTTCCGACAACATTCCCGGAGAGAGAAAAGAAAGGGAAATCGGGGAAAAAACCTGCAGAAGGAAACGCCCTTCATTCCAGGGAAGGGAGAGAAAGCGAAAAGACTCTTCTGTCCGTAAAGGAGGAGAGGCAGCATGTCTGGATCTAAGGAGCGAATGAACAAGATCTTCGGCTACCCAACCGCAACGGTGGTTCATTCCCGGATCCCGATCTTCCAGGCGTCCCGACGGGTGAAGTCCGTTGAAAATTGGAGATGTGAAAGTTCCTGGGGACAGGTTGAAATATCCGGACGCCTGGGACAGGTTCACCGGGACCTCCATGACCTGATCATGACGCAGGGGGAAGAATATTATTTGGGGGAACTGGGGGATCTTCATATTGTGGTGGATCCAGCCAAAATTCAACGGCTCATGGGAACCCAAGGCAATCCCCGTTTTCTGGATCGACTTCTGGAAGACATGCGGCAGGCCAAGGTGAC
>CAZXLU010000073.1:0-6715 GCA_964641875.1 Candidatus Woesearchaeota archaeon
CAGTTTTAAATAGCACGGCAAATGAAGTAAACACAAATCTAACGTTTGATTACAAGACTCTGAATTCATTAATTGGGTCTAACAGTTTAAACCTAAATGAGAGCATTGTGTTTAGTAAAAATGTTATTCTACAAAACAGTCTTATCTATAAAACTCAATTAGCATTAAATGATTATATGTTGAGCGGTGGTACTGGTGTTATTAAAAAATCAGATGGAACAACCGCAAACGCATATTCTAACGTTCTTGATCCATTTGAATATAACAATGCAGTGAGTTATGCCAATCTAACAACCAGCAAAAATGTAACCTGGTTTGGAAATCCAATAAATACGAGTGGCTCTACCAATGTAGTTGGTTGGTCAAGCCCAATAGTATCAGATAGCCCGTATATCGAAATGCTTTACAATAACGGCTCAAATATTTACAATGGAGAAGTGAAGGTCTCATATTATAATGTGTCAACCGGATTAACATTGGTTAATTCCCAAGTTTATAGCGTTGATTCCTCCACGTTTAGTATACCATTAAAGAAGCCTTACCTTGAAGATGGTTATATAATTAAATTACAATTACTAAATGAGACGGGCAAATCGGTTAGTTATCAATCGGAAGTCTTCTGGTCTGCGCAGATAGTATTCTACTGGCAATTAAATAGTGCAACTAATCATTATGAATATAAAGCAGTTGTTCCAGGAGGAAATTCAACATTCGGAAATATAAACGTTAATACGCTAAATGGAAGTTTCCTAAATACAACAAATATACAACAACAGATAACTGTAGGGTTTCCACAAAATGTTACAGTTAATTTAAATTCAGTAAAAGTGAAAGATTTAACAAACCAGGTCACTCTAAAGGCTGGCTCTAATTATTTGGATAATGCTGCCGGAGTAGCATTTACCTATAATACAATTCCAACTGCGAGCTTCGAAATAACCTGGAATACTTCCAGTAATGTTACCATTGGTGCGACCAAAACATTGACTCTGAATTCCGGTACTAATGTTGGCACACTAAATGGATATACAACCTATCTAACTTCTACTTCCTGGACTAATTCTGGTACGTCTGGAGTCTTCAATTTTATACTGCAAATTAATGGAGTATCAAATATTAGAAATGCTACTGTGTATATAGGCAGTCAACCTATATCTTCACAAGATGTAAGTTGGAGTGGCGACACTGTAACGGTTAGTGGAGTAAGCGTTGGGGCTGGTGCTTCAATAACGATTCAGATATATTACAGTGTAACACAAAGTTCACCAACCCATATTTTTAGTTTGCTATTTGAACCATTAATAGCTGGGACAATACTAAATCTATGGTGGATAGGTTGGATGATGAGTTTGATATTGGTATACTGGCCCATCGAGAGAGCAAGAGAATATTCTGGAGTAAAGAGAAGAATGAGATATCAGCTAATTGGTGGAGTATATTCCACCTTTATCCTATTCTGGATAGTAATAGGATTACTATATATAAAGGGATTGATTTAAAAATGGTATTTCATTGGAAATGGGACGAAAACTATGGGATAATGCGTGTGCTATTGAGTAAGAATACAAAGAAGAAAATGATGCTGGATTTAAAGGATCAGGACAATTACTCAAAACACAATGATTATATGTATGGTCAAATTATACATGATGCATGGGATTGGTTTAAAACTAAACACAATCTTCCAACTTCTAACGATGAAAAAAGAGAGCTTACATCTATAGAATGGAATAGGGAAGAAGCAAGAGAAATAGCAGATTGGGCAACAAAATGGGGATTGTTATATATTGTTTTGGAAGAATATTATGAAGATAAGGGAATTATCCACAGCAATGGAAGTATAGGTGGAAAGAAATGAAAGAAGTAAAAACAAAAAGCGATAGTAATGCTAAACCAATAATAAAGCTTAAACCAGCCACGAGAAGATTTTTAATTTTATTCTCACTGGCAATAATAGGTGCAGCAATCATTCTAATAATATTAGGTACAAGCTCGGCAGTCCCATTAGGACAGGATTATCAATTAACATATTCGATAGACACACACTCTGATTTAATTTATGGCACGGTACAATCTAATAGTAATTATACTCACGTAAATGCAGTACTCCAAATTGTTTATCAGGGAGTTCCAATGATGACTAAAAACTTTACAGGGCAAACATCTTGGCAACTTCCAATGACTTCTGGGACATATACTTTTCAGGTTACCAATGCTAATGGTACAGGAATATTAATGTATCAGCAAGTATTTGGAGGATTGAGTACACAATCACAATCTTCTCTTTTGAGTATACTTGGAAACGTTGGGGTAGTTGGAGGAATTTTGGTAGCACAGTTAATCATTGCCTTTTCTACTAATTTATTATTTATCAGAAGGCTTACTGTAGAGGGAATGAGTACCGGTGAAGGAATGTATAAAGGTGATCAAATCGATAACGATGTATATGAGCATAAAAAGACTTTAACTGAGCCAATGACTAAACCAAACCAGGTAGCCGAATGGATGAAGCAGAAGAAATATGTTAATCTAAACCAGAAATCTTCGGAGAGTGATACCAATGGCGTTAAGTAATAAAATTAATTTAAAAGCTTTTACTAAACCTAACACCGTAGCAAAAGAAGTAAAATTCATGGAGAAATCCGGGGCAATTACTGTTATCTTTCTAGTAGTAGATATGATGGCATTTGTCCTACTAAGACACTATACCTGGAATATCAGTCCCTTTCTGATATTTTTATTCCCAATACTTTTACTTCCAATGGTAGTTGGATCAGTGCCGGATGCAGTTAGATTTCATTCGTATGCTTTCTCTACTCCGTATGGTCACTCCTGTATCGATTCAACAACTCCATATAGAAAGGTAAAAATTATTGCCAATGATAAGGATATGAAAGCACAAACCATTCAGGTGGCAATTTTTGTTCCAGGATATAGCTCAGTAAAATGGTTGCCTTTTAGCGGTGGTGGGAAACATGGATATTGGATTGTCCCAGACGATGAAGATGAGGGAAGAGGATATTTACAGGTTGGAAAGGGAATACACATAATTAACGATGCAGAATTGGTAACGTATGAGCAAGTACCTCCTGAAGTTCAGGAAGCACTTTCTGCACATGAAACATTTAACATATACACTTCACCAATCTATTGGGCAATGAAGCCGCCAGATGTAAACAAGAAGACCGAAATATTAAAAGCCTTTTCAGAGGAGTATGGTAAGAAGCAGATTGGTTCGTTGGTATTCTTGGTCAAGACGGCAATGGAAGATTTAACACATGCAGATACATCCAGAAAAAGAGTAAGGCAGAGATCATATGAAAGTATTAAGAAAGAAGGATCACTTCGAGCAAGATACATTCCGAGAAACAGAGATGAAGAGGACTCTTCCTTTAGGGGAAGTGGTGATAATGAGCTTTAGGGTGATTTAAATGGCTGGTACACCAAAAACTCTTTCTTATTTGGAACAACAAATTTGGTCGCAGATTCTTACATGGAACACTTTTAAAGATTCCAAACAATTCCATTATTCATCCCTATCTATCGTTACACAACTAATTGTTTATGTTAGGGATCCGCAAAAATATAAAGATTTTCAGGAAAGACTTGAGAAGTGGCTTGAGCCAAACATTAAGGTAGAATCTGAAACAGAAAATAATGTGCCGGGATCAAGAACTTTGGAAGATGCAGAATTAAACATAAAAATTCCAATACTTCGTGGAAATGCAAGATTTGCCTATGCAGTGTATAGGGAGTATCAGCTTCAAAAAATGAATTATCAAATGGTTATATTAACACAGGATATACTCAGGGAATTAATACTGCAGGAAAAGAGATTTCCCTTTGAAGGAGTTATCAAATCCAGCCCATATCTATCTCTGTTGGGAAATGGTGGGGATGGAAGTGATAGCAGCGATTTCGATGAAGATAGACTCTTTGGAAGGCATAAAGAGGATGAAGAATCATGAGCGATGAGATAGAAGAGTTTAGGGCAAAATTTAATAATGGGTATGCAATAGCCCAGAAAAAATTTAACATAGTTACTTTTTCCAGCGATACTTTATCTCTTGAAGAATTTGATTTTATTTTGGATTTTATAGATGAAATTCAACCATTAAAGGATGATGCCACACAAGACCCACAAATGATTAAACTCATAACCAAATTAAAAAAGAAGTATGAAGTAAAAACAAGAAAGGAATTATTGATACTACTTGAAGATCCAAAATTTTGTGGAGAATTGAGAGCTGACTTTATGCTGGCTTTTAGAAGGGTATTAACAAATATGGACCCGGTCACCCAGGATGCAATAAGGGGATGGAGCCTTCCCTTCTCATATCAGTTTGCCTGGTTCTCCCCAGAATTCTTTTTAAGATGGGCTACCGCTGGGAATACTGCAATTTTTATGGGAAGGCTTGGATCAGGAAAAACCGATTTTGCAATGTATTTTTATTATCTGGCAACAAGATTAAATATTCTAAATGAGGGAAATGAAAACTATCAACCTTTCAGATTGCTGACCAATGTAAAATTACTACAGGAAGTACAAGAGGGATATGATCCGGAAGAATATATGTTTTCCAGCTTTGGAGAATTATCTTTAAAATTGGTTAGAAATGCAGTCAGGGGTTATCATACAATAATTATTTTTGATGAAGCGGTAGCAGCAGGTACATCCAAAAAATTTGCCATGCACGGAAAATCCATACAGATAGAACAAATTGGAAGATTGGCAAGAAAATTTAATGCCGACTTTATTAGAATATATCAATTCGATTCAGACGTTAGTACAGAAGACTCAAATATGGGTCAGCTCTACGTACACAAATTTGGCGGGACAAATGATAAAGGTGGAAGGAAAAGAGCCCAATTAACTTTCAAGGAAGGGGATAAGAAGAATCATTTCTTTATATCTGGAATTCCTCCCTCACCCATTAAATTTGATACTAAATGGACAGCCTCATTCGATTCGGATGATCTTACGTTTTCTGAAATAAATACTAAATTTGCGGAATTCCAAAAGATTTCAAGAGATACAATGGAAGTATGGATACAAATGGAAGAATGGATGACCAAAAGATTAAAGGAGAATATGGTCACTCTATCAGATGATTAATTAAAAGAATTGTCAGTTTATCTGGAAAGTTTAGGCTGGAAGTTAAAAGAATTATTACAAACCTTAACCATTAGTGTTGGCGAATTAACAAGACGGGATAAAGAAGATATTATGGAAAATTATAAACAAGATGCAAATGGGGTTAAGGAAAGAGTTCAAATTAGACATAAGTTAAGAGAAGAAAAATTGCCTATACCTTCTGGTGAGGAATGGGATGAGGGATTTCCAATACAGACTTTCTGAGTCAGGATTATCCCACATTTCTATTTATTATTAACTATTACTTTTCTTTTCATATAGTTTTATATAGGTAAACACGAATTGGTATATAATGAACCCATTGATTGTGTTCGGACTAATCCTACTCGCTGTGGGACTGGCAGTAATTATTCCATCTATATTTATTGGTGGAAAAATTATGGTTGTTGCCGGTGTCACGGGTATTGTAATAGTACTAGTAGGTGCGGCATTAATAGTTGGACTATTTGGCACAGGTCAAGTAGCCGTTGTTAACCAGCCCGCAGTAAAAATAGAGAATTTGCAAGCAACTTCCGGGTATAACCTAACAGTCAGTACAGGATCAAGCAACCCATTAACCATAGATGCAGTTGTTACCCTGAATACCTCATTAGCAGGACAGAAAGCATTCAAGGACCCAGCTAACGGAGTTATACACTTCACATTCCAGCTTGCAAGGACAGATACCAATACATCAAAGGCAATCTTCGATGTGTATGGGGCAAACCAGGTATTGCAGAATAGCACATCCAGCAATCAGGCAGTTAACTCAG
The DNA here is from genome assembly GCA_964641875.1 of Candidatus Woesearchaeota archaeon. Lineage (GTDB taxonomy): Archaea > Nanobdellota > Nanobdellia > Parvarchaeales > Parvarchaeaceae > Parvarchaeum. The sequence goes on from CAZXLU010000073.1 coordinate 5,908, forward strand.
CCAACGAAGTTTTCACAACTACTTCCGGTGTTGAGTACCTTGATGTGAATGGTGCAAATGCAAGTGCATCCAGCCCGGCATTGGTATCAGTTGGTGGCGGATCAATAGTTACGGTTTATGTCAACCTTACCCTATCAGGTCAGGCAATGCTTAACCTTTGGGACAGCGGATCACATCTCCCAGCAGGAATTAACGCAATGACTGGTCCTTCATTGGGACTTATCACAGTTGGCGGACAAACCATAACACTTGGTCTGACAGTTAAAGGATAAACCTTTTAACCATTTTTATTTTTATAAATTTTTAATTTTTCTTTCTTTTTCAAATATTAAATATTTCTTCTCAATTGCTATCGTAATAAATTATTAAATACTTACTAACTATAATGTATTATGGGAAGAAAAGTTCAATATACAAATTCCGTGAGATCACAAAATATCTTTTTGAGTGAAGAGGATATGAATGTGTTATATAACTTAATATCCGGTTGGGAGGAGGGAAGTGTTTTCCACGAAGAAGGAAGAAAGTCCTTTGAAGGAAAGAGAGTAATGATCATAGTAAATGATAAAGTAGAATTTGATTATTACGTTAAGGAATTGAAAGAGTAAGCCGAAGCGGCTCACAAGAAGTGATGATATATGAAAAGAGTAGTAATAGTTGCTTACGGAGAATGGCATGATACTCACACCATACATGGCGTGTATGATAATTTTGAAATGGCGAAAGAAAAAGTAAAAGAATTATTCAATGCTAATGAATCTGGTGAGTATAAAAATAAATTTAAAAAAGAAGAATCTGTTGATAAAAA
>CAZXLU010000074.1:0-6696 GCA_964641875.1 Candidatus Woesearchaeota archaeon
GGATTGCAGTCTTTTTACCCAAAACTCTGCCTAAAAAACCGATAAGTAAAACTCCCGCTGTGCTTAGCATCAGAAAATTTAGCACTGATGAATCTAACATAAATACTTTTTAATTTTAACCATTAAATATCTTTCAAAACGTAGAATCCTCCGTACTTTTAGTACAGGCACAGAAACAACAGAAGTTGTACTTCCGCTTAAACTTATGAAAACGATTTACTATACTGAGGATTATCAGACTTACAATAGATATTCAAATAACAAAAAGAGCATAAACTTTATAGGATATGGTAGAGGCAGTTAAATTAAGCACGTGTTGTAGCTTTCTAGCAGCAGTTTCAATAGGGGTTTTTCAGATGGGCTTTATACTTTTAATTCTAAGTTAAAATAATACCTATCTTTATAAAAAAAGAGCCGTCCATTCAACCCTTCTTTTTTCTATTTTAACTTTATAAAGTATTTTTTGATTTAATTTTTATTCTTCGCATTTAAGATATTTATCTATAAGCCCATAGATTTACATACTATTGTTAGTTATAATTTTATATGGCCGAAAATAAAAACTTGGATCCTTACTTGGATTTGTTCTATTCTCTGACGAAAAATTATGATTTTGCAGATATAAGAATATTGAATAGTGAATCAAATTTCTTTTCGCAAGATAATGGTAAAATAAAACGTAGTTCCAGCTTAGCTTCCAAAGGTTTTGGTATTAGAATCTTAAAGGACAATAAATGGTACTTTTCTTCTAGTACTTCTTTATCGAAAGAGAGTATAAAAAAAGCTATAAGCATTGTTGAATCTCCAAAGGCAAAATCTTATAAATTTGAGTTACCTGTTGTGAGAGAATCATCTAAAAATAAATGGAAAAAAGATATTAGGTTTATATCAAATAATGAGAGAATGGAGATATTAAACGAATTATATCAATATACAAAAAATAAAAAAATAGATTTTGTTGAGTCTTTTTATCATGACACGTTTAATAGTTGGATAGTGGCTAATAACTTTGGTAGTTTAGTGTCCTTTGTTGATTCATATGTAACTGTGTATTTAGATTTATTCGTTGGCAATGGCAAAGGAAAAATTGATATTAAGAAATCTTTTGGTGGCAGAGGGAGTTTTGAAATTGTAAATTCTGAAGGTATAAAAGATTTTGTAAAAGATACTATCAACGAAGTAATTAAATTGAGACGTGCAAAGCCTATAAATGGTGGTGTCTATGATGTCGTTTTAGATTCTGCGATGTCTGGTGTTTATGCTCATGAGGCCATAGGGCATGCATTGGAAGCAGATTCTGTTGCTGAAGGTACGTCTATATTGTTAAATGTTAATAAACAGATTGGACCAAATAATTTAAATGTAATAGATGACCCAACTATTGATTATCTATATGGGTCATATGAATTCGATCAAGAAGGAAACAAAGCAAAGAAAAAATTTCTAATTAAAGATGGTTTTTTAGATTCTAACATGAATTCAATAGAGACAGCAATTAAACTTTCACAGAGACCAACAGGTTCCGGCAGATCAGAAAGTTTTTATAATATACCTCTACCAAGAATGTCAAATACTTTTATAGAGAAAGGGGACTTTTCTGATGACATTTTTTGTGATATAAAAAACGGTTTAGCTTTATTTGGCTTTCAATACGGTTATACAGATCCAATTACTGGAAATTTTTCATTTAAATCACAGTATGGTAGGAAAATAATAAAAGGTAAACTTGGAGAATATGTTAGAGATGTAACTTTGTCTGGCAACACTTTGGATATATTAAATAGGATAGATGCTATCGGCAAAGAAGTTAATTTTGAACTAGGGGATTGTGGTAAAAATAATCAATGGGTTCCGGTAACAAGTGGGGGGCCAAAAATACGTATTAGAAAGGTGGTAGCAGGTGGACAGTGACTTTCTTTTAAGAGAGATACAGAGAAGCGGAATTAATGATGCAGAAATACAAATAAGTTTACTAGATGAAACATCAGATATATTTAAGGTATCACCCATTAAATCTAACTTTATCGAAAAAAAGAATGCACGTATTATAAATGTAGACTGCATATACAAAAAGCGAAAAGGAAGTTTATACCTGCTTACAGATGAAAATATAAATTTTCAAGACATAATAAAGAAAGTATATAATATCGCTAGATTCTTTGGATCTAAAGATATTCAAACTAATTTTTATTTTTCTAAATTAAAACTAAAACAAAAATGTAAAATAAAAAACAGAAATAACTTCAGTGAAACAATAAGTTTAATAAATAATTATCTACCTAAAGAGGGAAAAGTAAGAGCTTCCCTTGAAAGAGAAAATCAAGAATTTTATTGTGCAAACGATTCTGGTGCGAGAGTAGAATACTCCAATTCAACCTCTTACTTTGAAAATCAATTTATCTATTCAGATATGAATAAAAAAGCTACTGGGTTTGATGTAATAGAAAGTAAAAAATTTACTTCTTATGATATAGAAAATAGTTTTAAGAAATCTAAGTTAATGGCAAAATCCATGTTAAATGCAAGCAAAGCACCAACAACATATGGAAAACTTATTCTAGACCCTCTAGCTTCGATAAATTTTTTGAGTTCATTAATTGATACTCTGAATGGAGAGTACGTAGTGAATAATACAAGTTTTATGTCAAAATACCTAAATAAAGAAGTTGCTTCTAAATTAGTAAATATAAGAGAAGTTAAGAGTATAAATGGAAGCTTTTATAATAGGAAATTCGATGATGAGATGGTCCCAACCACAAATAAATTTTTTATAAAAAAAGGCGTGCTTAAAAATTTTATAAATAACATTTATAGTGCTGAAAAGCTTAAACAAAAGCCTTTAGGCAATTCTTTTAATGTAACATTTGGCTCATTAAGACCCACAAATTTAGTATTCAATAAAGGAAAAACATCAATAGAAGACATGATAAAAGAGGTTGATAAGGGAATCTATCTTGTCGATACTGGAGATTCTCCGAATATATCAACTGGTGATATATCTTATTCAATTTCTATTGGATATTATATTGAAAATGGAGAAATTAAGTATCCCGTTAAAGAAAGTTTGATTGGTAGCAATATCTTAAGTATGCTTAAAAATATATCTATTATAAGCTTAGAGACAAAGTTTTTATACGGTATAAAGGCCCCTGCTTTGCTTATAGACAATGTAAAAATCTCTGGCAGATGATTTTTAACAATTTTAAATAGTTTTACTTACATAGATACGTATGGTTAATCTTCTAGAATATGAAGGAAAAAGGATATTCAAAAAGTACAATTTACCAGTACCAAAAAGTTATGTAATAAAATCTACAAACGAAATAAAAAATATAGATAAAGAGGTAGTTGTAAAGGCCCAAGTACCTATAGGGCATAGGGGGTCCCGTGGTGGAGTTATAAAAGTGAATAATAGAATCCAAGCAAAAAACGCTTTGAATAAAATAAAGAATATAAGTTTTAATGGGTTTAAAGCAGAATCATTTTTAATAGAAGAAGCAGTAAAACATGACAAAGAAATCTATTTAGGTTTGACATTAGATCGTAGTAAAAGATCTCCAGTTCTAATAGTTTCTTCAAAAGGGGGTGTAGATATAGAAAGTGTGCCAAATAAGGAAATAGCTAAATTTTATTTAGACATTTTAATCGGGATTCCGGATTACGTAAAACGGTTGGCCTTTAATTTTCTTGGACTAAAAGAAAGTTATAGAAATAGTTTTTATTCTATAGTTGAAAAAGTCTGGAGTATATTTACAAAAGAGGATTGTGAACTCGTTGAAATAAATCCTTTAGCAGCGAATGAAGATTCCTTTATAGCTTTGGATTCAAAGGTAATTATAGAGGATGACTCTTTGTTTAGGCATAAAGAATACATTAAGGAGACAGTCTCAAATGATCCTATAGAAAAGGAAGCAAGGTCGAAAAATATCTCCTTTGTTAGATTAGATGGAAATATAGGTTTAATTGCCAACGGCGCTGGTTTAACATTAGCAACTATAGATTTAATAAAAAGAGCTGGAGGAAATGCAGGCGATTTCCTTGATTTGGGCGGAACGGACGATCCTGAAAAAGTCGCCGAGGCTATAAATTTAGTTAAAAAGGAAAAGCCAACAGTCTTGTTTATAAATATATTCGGAGGTGTAACAAAAGCAGACACTGTTGCAGAAGGCATAGTAAAAGCTACAAAGGATTCAAAAGAAGAAATGAATTTAATTGTAAGATTAAAAGGGGTTAATGATGAAAAAGGAAAAGAAATTTTGAATAAAAATGGAATTGAGGCTTTTACTGACCTATCTGAAGCCATAAGGAAAGTTGTCGAGGTTTCTAAAAAGTAATATGTCAATATTAATGGATAAAGATACAAAAATTATTGTACAGGGTATAACCGGACATCAAGGTATTTTTCACAGTAAAGAAATGCTTAAATTAGGCACAAAAGTGGTTGGCGGCGTCACACCCGGAAAAGGAGGCCAAAGAGTAAACGGTTTAAAAGTTTTTAATACTGTTAAGGAAGCTGTTGAAAAGACAGGTGCAAATGCATCAGTAATTTTTGTTCCAGCTAAAATGACATTAGACTCTGTTTTAGAAGCAATAGACGCTGGTATAAAGTTGATAACAATAATAACAGAGCATGTACCGTTTCAAGACATGTTAAAGATAAGAGATTACGCTAATATGAAAGATGTAACTATAATTGGACCTAATTGCCCAGGAATTGCAGTTCCTGGTATAGGAAAGATGGGCATAATCCCAAATAATATACTTAGAAAGGGAAACGTTGGTGTTATATCTAGAAGTGGTACATTAACATATGAAATAGTAAATGCCTTGACAGAAAAAGGAATTGGACAAAGTGCGGTTTTAGGTATAGGAGGAGATAAAGTCCCAGGACTTGGATTTATAGAAGTTTTAAAGATGTTTGAAAATGATTCTCAGACAAAAGCAGTTGTTCTAGTTGGAGAAATAGGTGGAGATGAAGAAGAAAGGGCCGCATATTTTATAAAGAAAGAATTCAAAAAACCTGCAATAGCCTTTATTGATGGCATCTATGCTCCACCGGGAAAACGTATGGGGCATGCTGGTGCGATAATTTCTGGCAAAACAGGTACAGCTAAGAGCAAAATAACAGAATTCAATAAAGCAAATGTAAAAGTCGCAAAGAATTTCAATGAAATAACCGATTTTTTACTTAAAATACTTTAATTTTTTATAAAAAAAACAAAATTTTAAATACTATTAAAAACAATGTTATTTTTGTGTTATACATTATAGGAGGTTTCTTATGGAAGATATAAATGGAAAAGAAGAATTTGATAAAAATGTTTTAAAATCCGATAAACCAGTATTAGTTGATTTATGGGCCCCGTGGTGCATGCCCTGCAGATGGTATTCGCCTATAATAGAAAAAGTTTCAGAGGAGATGAAAGATAAGTTTAAGTTAGTAAAAGTAAATGTTGATGAAAATCAGGAGATAGCTGCAATGTATGGTGTGGAAGCTATACCAACTACTCTTTTAATAGAAAGTGGAAAAGTAAAAGCAAATTTTGTCGGTGCTATGCAAGCAGACCAGCTGAGGGCGTGGCTGAATAAAAATATATAATGGAATATAATGGAAGAATTTACTTGGATGACTGGCGGGAAACAGGGAAGTGGTATAGATGTAGCATTAGGCCTTTTCTCAAGAGTGATGATGGCCTTTGGTTACAATGTATACGGTTATAGAGAGTATTTCTCGAATATAAAAGGAATGCATAGTTTCTTTACCGTTAGAGTTTCTGATAAAAAGATTTCTTCAATTCCAAGTAAAGTTGACATGGCCATATTCTTTGATAATGAATCAGTATTAGGAGAAAAAAATGAAAGAGGAGAAATTGTTCATGAAGGGCATGTGAGAGACATAAATGAAGGAGGGATATTGATAGTTGATAGCAAACTGGATAAAACTAAAATAAACAGAAAAGATATAACAGTCTTAGATATTGATTTTGATTATATAATAAGCAGTGTTGCTAAAAAGCTCGGGAAACAAACCAGTGAGGTTGTGATAGCAAAAAATATAGTTTGTGTTGCAGCTTCTTGTTACCTTTTAGGATTGGATGAACCTGCAATAGTTAATGCTATACGAGAGGAGTTCGCCAAGAAACCAAAAAGTGTTGTAGATTTAGATATTTCTGTTTCTGACGAAACTGTGGATTACCTTAAGAAAAGAAATGAAACTATAGCAAATGAAACATTAAATCACGTTAAAAATAAAGGGATAACTCCAATTAAAAAAATTGAAAGTAAGGATCGGGATACTCAGTTGTATATGGAAGGTTTTGCATCCACCGCTATAGGTAAAGCTATCGCTGGCTGTAAAATGCAGATATATTATCCAATAACCCCAGCAAGCGATGAAAGTGTGTTTATAGAATCCCATCCAGAATTAGGAATAAGAGTTGTTCAACCAGAGAGCGAATTAGCAGTGCTTGCTATGACAACTGGGGCTGTAATAGCAGGTGCGAGAGCAGCAAGTTCTACTTCTGGGCCAGGTATGGCTCTAATGGCAGAGACGGTTACATGGGCTGGAATGAATGAAATACCTATTGTTTTAGTAGATCATCAAAGAGGGGCACCAGCAACGGGTCAACCAACTAGAACAGAACAACCTGATTTAATGTTTGCAGTTCATCAAGGTCATGGTGATTTTGGGAGAAT
>CAZXLU010000075.1:0-6642 GCA_964641875.1 Candidatus Woesearchaeota archaeon
CTATATCATCCTGAGTGAGATGCTTGTCCTGATTGTTTTTCACTATGTCCTTTGACAATGTCTCCCTGAACTTTATCATATCTAGCAAGAGCTGTTTATCTATGGGATTCTTAACCTGTTTCTTGCCATACTTTGAAGCTAATTCGTCTAGCTCATCCCTCTGAAAAGCATCTTTTGATAGCTTCTTGAATCTGTCATCCGTTAGAAAATCGCTCGGATGCAAGATAAAGAATAGGTTACCGTTAAAATAGGGGGATTTCCAATCTGCATTGTAAACGGCTACTGTTTCAAAATTAGTGAGGATAGCCCAAGAGCAAGATTTCATCCATGCATAGTCAATAGCTTGAGTGACGTATTTCGGATTACCTTGTATGTCCTCTTCTTTCAATGACTTAGCTTCAAGGAAAAACTTTGGTATTCCATTAATCCTGAATCCATAGTCTACTCTCTTCTTTGATATCGTTTCCTCAGCACTCACTGAACTGTCTTTATTTCCTTTGTTATAGACGTTCCAACCTAGTGCTTCAAACAAGGGTAGTATGAAATCCTTCTTTGTTGATTCCTCATTGTATCTCTTTATCTCACCTGATTTCTTGATTTGTTCGTATTTCAATGAAAGCTCTTTGATTCTTTCGATGTCAATACCGTAATCCTTACTATCTCTTGTTTTAGTCATTAGAAGGTCACCTCACCATTGACTGCTTTTATAATTCTCAGGCAAAAATTTAAAAATTCGCGCCACTTTCTAATATCAGGTTTTTGTTTTATGATTTCCGGTTTAGAGTGCATAATTTCATTTCTTAGGTCTCTATAACTTGCTATATTGCTATCTCCAAGGTCGATGAATTTCTCGAAATTTTTAACTTGATTAGAATCTAGCTGAGAGCGAAATAATTCTCTTAACAAAATAAGCTCATCGTCAAAATTTAACTCATCAAACAAATCTGTTTGAGTTTGGTTAACCAATTTATTTCTAAAGCGCTTAACAGCATTTTTAGCCTTTATCTTATACTTACTTTTTATATTCTGGTTTAAGTCTGTTAGGAACTTTTCTATTCCTTCAGGCGTATTATCTTTATTTTTTGTCCTAGCAAAATTACGAATTGCAATTTCACTGTAAGATATTTGAATGTAAATGGGGACCAAGACTAACGGATTGTTAAGGTCTGAGTAATGGATAATGCGTGTAATGTCATTTCCACTAAGCACAAAATAGAAATCTCTATTCAAAAGATGATTAAGAGTTTGGAGAACACCGGTAGATTCAGATATGATTTCGTGTGGTTCAATTTTCCTTTCCGAATCTGAATTGGAATCATAATAGGTTCGAATTTTTTCGCCCTCTTTTATCGGGACTCTGTCAAACTCCATTTGAGAATGAATGCTTTTTGCTTCTTCGAAACTTCTAGCGGCCTCTAATTTGTTGGAAATATCTTTCACTTGGAATATTTCATTTAACTTGGATAAGACATAGTCAACCGGTATATTCTCGCTCATTCAATTTTCAACCTCTTCTTACGATAGACTTTAATCTCTTTCCATTCTTTAACCTTCGCCGACCCTACCTTTTACGTATGGTTAATTTTATCCAACATTTAGCTATTTTACAACATTACTTTTACTTTATATTCATTGCAAGCATTGCCCCAACTACTGCAATAATGATTACGACTGCTACTATTGCATATATAAGGTAATTTCCTCTATTGCCAGCACTGGTACTGACCTGCTTTGCCGTAATCGATGATGTTACCTATGCGCCTAAAACATTCGGTGTTCCCTTACTATTGGAATTAGTATATCCAGAAGGAAATGAATCTCATATGAGTAAGTTCCATTAGGCTCATCGAGCGTTATTGTCTTCTTAGTGGATTAGAGTGTAATATTAATTGACTGTCCGTCCAACTTAATACCTGCGGGGGAAACTGACCATGATGCTCCAAGGGGTAAGTCATCTTCTGTAAAGTGATTACTTTGAAATTTTAGTCAGCCATTTAAATGATTTCAAACCTGTTCTCCTTTCTTAAGACATTTATGATGCTTGTCAATACCTCTAAACTGTCAGTTTACTCTTGGTCGTGCATTATGCTCAATACAACTCAAAATGCGCAAAATCTCAAAAAGCATTAAAATCAACTATCCTGACAAAATTTTGTATTTGAGTGATGGTTCAAACCCTCTGCAAGAAGTGCTATTCCAGTAACTTTTAACCTAGGTTATTTGGTTATTCAAACTCCTTCTTACATTTACGGTCTAACGCGTATAAATTAGATTTTCCAAAATATATTTTAAGGAAAATGTCGTCTTCAACTGATGCAGAAATTCAAGGACTTCACAGACCTTATGGCAAATCTCAAGGCTAAGTCTCCAACCCAAGCAACTAAATTTCTAACAGAATACTTCTCCAAGGCACGGTTCGGGTTGAGTCAGGATGAGTTTGAGAGAAAATACGTTGATGGTGAAAACGACGGTGGCATGGACTTTGTTCAAGAAGAAGATAACACATTCTATATTGTACAAACCAAGTTTTCCGGAAATCCAACACGCACGAGCGGAGCTACAGTTTTTGGAGAGATACACAAAATTTGCAATTCCTTGTCCGGAAATAACCCGAATAAAAGAACGGCGGCTGAAGAGTTCGTGAATTCTTTTAGAAGAGTCGGTAGTAACAATGAATCTCTCCTTGAGATAATTTGGCTAACCACAGATGAGGTCACTGACGATGTAGCTGAATCTGCACTTAATGAGTTGAAAAAGATAAGGTCAGATAATAATTGGGGAGTACAGGTTGATTTTGTACCTTTTGATAAGAAGGCATTAAGGAGAATGGTTTCGGATGTCAGATACGGGTATATACCATATACTGGAAAGAAAGTAATTAAAATTTCTAGCAGCGGGTATATTGAAAATGCAGGAAATGGTACAGGTATAAAATCCGTGGTCTTTTCCGCTCAAATAGTAGATTTACTAAAGTGGATACGCAGTCAGGAGAGTATAATTGATTTTCTTCAGAAAAATATTAGGAATTATACTGGAGATACAAAAATCAATAGAGATTTGAAGGCATCCTTCAGAGAATATCCACAATTCTTCTGGTATAAACATAACGGGATTATAATTTTTGCAGATAGTATCTCTCTTTCAGAGGATAGAAAATCAGTCATAATGAGAAATCCTCAGGTCGTAAACGGTGGACAGACAATAACTGCACTGTTTGCATCATATGACAAAGCAGGTCGTAGCGATTCAGATGCTGAAATCCTCATAAGGGTATATCGGCTTCCCTATGAACAGCTTGAGACATACGAAAGAGGGTTAGAAATCATAAAGGCTCTTAATTCGCAAAATCAAATTCTAGCATCTGATTTACATTCTACTGACCCCCAACAGGTACAATTAGAAGAACACTTCAGGACACTTAGATATACTTATCACAGGAAACGGTCTAAAGAAGCTAAAAGCGGTGAGTTCTCTATAACAATGGGAAAACTTGCGCTGCTTTACCAGGTGTGTGAGAAATGGGCACCACATGAAGGAGTTGTAGGACAAAGAGAGATGTTATTCGAGCAGAAAAGCACTTACCAAGACTTATTCCCAGAAGACCGTATCGAACGTGAGTTAGAGTCTGCGAATCATATAGTCTTCAATTACTTATTGGCATGGAGGATGAATATACTACTTACTAAGTTTTCAAAGCAATTGCCAGCACATCAAAAAGGGCTTTCGGATAACACTAAATATTTTGTCCTCGCAGATTGCTATAATAAGATTAAAAACTGGCGAGGTGAATACTTTCAGCTGAAAGGATGGAGGAACTGGTTCGACTTTCTTAAATCGAAACAGTTTGAACAAGGGTTATGGGAATATTCAAAGTATTCGTTTTCAAAGGCATCTTCAATTCTCCCTAACGACGTAGAGTTCAAGCAGGAACCTAAGAAATTCTATAGAAGGGAAGAAGCAACATACAAATTTCGAAAATTGGTCGCTAATGTAAGAGAATTTAATTCAGCCATGAATTCATCATTCAAAGCCTTCGAAAGGGAAATTCAGGAGTAATCTCCTTGAGAACTAGCGGGGGATAGTTCAAAGATGGCAGTATAAATCGCTTGTTATCTCAGTAATATGATTTTCCGTAAAAAGTAGTAAAGATCGTTTATTAAATCTGTATTTTAAGATGCCAATCTACACCGTTAAAACAATTCTATCTCAAGTGTCATCAATTTCTAAAAACACAATAATTCATGCGGTCAATTTTTCACCATGCTAAGATTTACGAGAGCTTTTTACTTTGTCAATTATTAATTTCTGGGGGGTACAAAGAGAGGCCAAGTGACTCCTAGCAGTACTTAAATTATCAGACATTTATAGATTTATTTCTTGCTCAGGTAAGGTGAAAATTGAATTGCTTGAATCCCTAGGTTAACAGATATCAATATAATTTCAAGTGGGATTATTCAAACGTTGTAAGCTTATAACACATATACTAATAGTTTGCGTTACCAACTGAGTTCAGTTATTATTCAATAGTACCATCTAGTAAGTTCCATCTTTTCAAATGAATTCAATAGTGTACTATCTTCTCTCAACTCAACTAGTTCAAGAATATCGTCTGAAATTGGTTTGGAGCTTGGTCTGAGATACATCGTAAAAGATATGCTATTTGCCCTTAATTTAAGTAAAGTAACTCCACCTGAAAAAATAATGTACTCCCTATTATAATCTGTATTACGTCTAATATCTAGGTTGACGGGCTTAGGCCAGACATACAATATCCCATCTGATTCCTGTCTGCTTTCTCCATATTGTTCTACTATGACCTTTCTCGAATACTTCTTCTTATATTCATTTCTGTAAGTGAAATCATCAAGAATCTTCTTGACTTCATCGTATTTCATGCTGTCCCCATTTACAATAAATTGTATCCCTTCTATATATGTTCGCATAAAAACAAGAACAGTGGACAGAGATAGTGAGACCGGATAAGTAGCTCAAGACAGTGATTCATCTTAGTTCTAATGACCAGCGCTATAACTCGATGAACACAAACAGTTCAGCTTATCACGCCAGTCAAGGAAATAGAACAAACCAGCTTAATCCGAACAATCCGGAATATAAATCGTCAGATACATCTGACGAAGATGAATAGAAGAGTTCGTTAGTTTTCTCTACCAGCAAACGGTTCAAGCCTAGTATACATTATATTTCGGTCCTATCGCTGCGAAGATTCATCTTTAAGGCTAAGTCTGACTTCTGACCTACGACTAAGGGAACTTATGATGACGCCGGAAGGCGGGAGTGCGGGTACCGGAAGAGATTCTAAAGTTCGCTGGATTAAGTTGACCAACCACGAACAATATAACTGTTCACTTTCGTCTAAAAATTTAAGAGTAGTTTGAAAGAATAGTCCCAAGTTACTAGGACTCATCCTTGTTCTATCTCTCAGTGTATCGCCAAGACATTCCAGCGTTCTAATTTTAAATTGAATTAAGAGAGATATTCTTTTAGATGGAAAAATATGAATTCATAGACCAGAGTTTAAATAATTACATTTATCCATAAACTGTGACCGCAAAATGGAAGTCGAAGTGAATACCCAGTGTAACAGGTGTGGTGAGATTGTCACCGCATCTATGGTAGTACAGTCTGGTTTTCACATGTACATAGATGAAAGCTACGAACGAGAGGCACCTTTCATTACATTAGTTGGTCTGATTGTCCCTAATGAAAAATGGAAGGAGTTGAACACAAAGTTAGGTGAACTGAAAAGCGAATTCTTCGGAAACCCAAAGTACAATTTGAAATATATAAGAAGGAAAAGAGATGACCCGGATAAAAAGTGGGACCAACTGTCTGAAGTAGAAAAAGCTAGATTTAATGAAAAATTTCATACACTTCTTAATGAAAACGTAAACATTATTGTAGCATTAATAGACCGCAGTAAGATGAAGAGCAAAACGGTACAGACTTACTTTAAGGTCGCATATAGTTTTCTCCTGGAAAGGTTCGAGTATTTTCTCAGGGATTTTAAGAACTGTTATGGTTCAGTTGTTATGGACTATGCAAGGAACTCTCCAGAGATTAATTCCCTTAGAAATTTACATGAGCAAGACTTAGAAAACGGAGTTAGAGTTTGGCACGGTAATTTGATACTCTTAGACAGAGAAGGGCAGTGGAAGGAAATACTTACTAACCAGGAACGTCGTGAACCCCTGACAAGAATTGTAGAAAGCTTGACGTTTGAGAAGGATGATAAAAATAACTTCCTTCAAATATCTGATTTGATTGCAGGTGCATTTGCATATGAATATAATAGAAATGTTGATAAGTTTTCGTCTCCCTACAAAGAGTTGCTGAGAAAGAGCCCAAATGGTAAAGTTGAAGGCTATGGACTTAAGATATTTCCGAAGTGAAACATATCTTAGAATTTGGCTGAAAGGAACAATCATTGTCTTTCGCATTATCAGATTGTTCTTCTTAGCTTTGAACGTCTAATTTTTCCCTATTCCTTAACTCAAATGATTCTGTATTAATTCTAAAATCTTTTTGCTTACACATTGTTTCTTCATGTGTCTGTATTTTAGTATTCTTGATCTGCTACCCTGAAAACTGTAACACTTTTCGTTACTTTTCATTTATTTTCAC
>CAZXLU010000076.1:0-6633 GCA_964641875.1 Candidatus Woesearchaeota archaeon
TTTTTTTCATCTCTGAATGCCTTTTTAATGCCTCTATATTTTTCATTCCGGTAATTCTCTTCCTCTTGATCTGGTCATAGGTAAGCCCTAAATGAGAATTAAACCATGCCTTTTCCCTGTCAGCATATAATTTATCCACTGCCTTCTGCCCCTTTAAGTCTATTGAACTTGGTACATCAGGATCTATTCCTTCTATTCCCTTTTTTATAATGAAATTCCTGTTAAGCATTTCATATGTAAAATAGCCTTTTGCATTCTTCTTTTTAAGCTTCTTCTGGTTTATCACCGTTAATTCGTTTTTATAGTCAGGATTGTTGCATACATCCTCATCAGAATACCATATAAGTTTTGACTTATCCTTTAGCATTGGGCATATCTGGTTGTTGCAGCCCCTTTTCCAGTATATGCATTCCTCATTGCCCTGTTTTATTTTTGACCTCTTTAAGGATTCAATATATGCCCTGACCTGCTCTCTTTCCTTATTATTTAATTTCTCCATATCCATAAAACTGTCCATAGCCATCTTATAACACCTCTACCTTTGTTATTGCATTTTTCATAAGGATTATCTTCCTTCCATCAAATTCTATTAAAATCTCATACTGGCCGAAGCCTGTCATCTTTCCCTTTATTGTTTCCCCATTGGATAATGAAAAAATAAGGTCCTTGTTTAATAGATCCTTGCCAAAGATATCGATATGCCCAGGATTGAAAGGATTAAAATACCTTGGATCCGCTATCTTCTTAGATTTATTCTGTTTTTCCTTGGATTCATTGCCAACCTTATTTATTTCATTCTTTTCTGGTTCCTTCTCTTGTTTTTCCCTGAAAACTATCTTAAATGAGCCATCTGGATTTTTTATCCTTATACCCTCTTTCATTGGCCATCACCCAGGGCAGAACCGCACATTATGCAAAACTTAGAACCTTTTGGATTGAAAAAACCGCATTCCCTGCATATTAATCTTAATGCCTCATTGAGGTCTTCCCTTGCCTGCTCATTTGACATAAACATTTTTACATGTATGCAATTAAAGGAATCGCAGAGATCGCAGTAAGGGCTTAATGTATATGTGTCTATGATTATGTACCCTATTTCTCCATCATCCAAGAAGCTGGCTATTACTATTTTATTTAAATCTGCACTTTCCATATTTTCTCACCTCTTTAACCGGCTTTAAGGCCAAGCCATAACCATTTTTTATCAAAATATCGGCCATCCATGATTCTACTGTTATTTTCCCTGGAGTTAGCTTATAATCGCCTAGATAGCCGCATACATCGATTTCAGGGCCTGTGTAAAAAATAGTTGTATAATCCATGATATCACCCCCTGGATAAAACATTAAATTCGTTTTCAGAGATCTCCTTAAGATCCGATAATAAGTCGTTATTCCAGGTTTTTGGCGGTTTTATAAGGTCATCTGGAATTATGAGTTTCAAAAGCACATACTTTGTTTCTGCTGAGTTTTTATAATTTATTACCCTGGAGCTGTCAAGGATGATATCTGACCCCTGGAAATAGTCCATATCGTATTTCTCAAAGTTTCTTAATACCTGGAAGTAGTGTATAGGCCCATTTATGCATTCCTGGTTCTTTTCAAATTCCAGTAATTCGTTTTCTTCCTTTATTGACTCTTTAACCGGGCCTTCTGGTAAGGAATCTATATTAAAATCAGGTGAAACTTTATTGTCATTATGGTCTTTTACTGAAAAACCGGTGTAATAGGTTATGTTATCATGTCCTCTTGATTTTTTTTCAAAGTTCAAATCTTCTCTGGTTTTTAGAATATTGGTTATCTGCCTTTGAAATGATAATAACGATTTAACGTTCATAGATGGATCCACGTTATTTTCAGCACAGAATTTTTGAAACATTGAATATAGGTTTTTAGGCTCAAATTCATCATCTCCAGGAACAATTAATTCATCACAGAAAACTTTCAGTGGATCTGCAGCTAATGCGTATATTCTGGTTTTCTCTGCAAGCGGGTGCTTATTTGAAAACACAAAATTATTGTTTTTAAGCCTTTTTAGGCCCTCAAGCATCCAGTTGAAAATTCCTGGAAGCTCAGTGTCTAGTTTCTCTCTTAATGAAGCATCTGCATCATCTGCATGTGAGTGTAGAAAATTAATGATGATTATTCTAGCGATGAAAGATTCTACCTCAGAATCGTTTAATTTGATTTTAGGTAGTGAGTTTAGGGCAAAAAATAATTTTGCTGTATTTTTAAAGCTGTGTTGATGCTGGAATTTTTTATTGCTGGTTATATCATCCAGACCTGATAACTTCTTTAGATTTGCTATATGCTGTAGATCAGATGGCTCTGTTTCACCATCCCAATTTACAAGCTTCCCTTCTAATTGCCATAAGTTCATATGAGCATCATCTTTTGCAAATAAAACTGGAGCAGCAATGGGTGAAATATTATCAGAGCCTATTATATCTTCAACGATGTTCATGACTGTCCCCTTGCCAGCCCTCGTTGGCCCCTTAAAAACAAAGAAATTCTGGGCAGGTAAGCCTCTAACCAGAATGTATCCTAAGGACTCCTGCAGTATTGGTATATCATTAGGATCAACAGAACTGTTTATAAAATTAAGCCATATTGGGCATTTTGCGCTTGGATCATAATAAAAATTGAACAGCTTTATAACGAATTCATCATTAAATGGCCTTATTTCTTGAGTATCTAAGTCGTATATGTAATCGTTCTTAAATTTTATAAATCTGGTTGCATCCTTATAATCAACGGTTTTTGCTAAGTCGCTAATTTGTAATATAATTTCAGTTTTTGCCTTACTCGATATGTTATTATTGAAAATGTAATTCAGAACGCGCCTGATATAGCTATTACTGGAATCTGATCTGTAAACTTTATCGATTTTTATATATATCTGATCATCAATTAAGTCAACGTTGTCATAGCCTTTATGTCTTAACCTGGTTGCATTTAACAAAGAGGCTAAAGAAACATAAACAACTTTTTTAAACTTTAATAGTATTTCATCGAGTTCTGATTGCTTTAAGCCAAGGTGCTTCAAAGAATTATACCAAGTGCGTAGTTTTTCTATTTCAACGGTTTCATTTTCATCATAGGCCCTATTAATAAGGGCAATAGGATTGGTAAATTCAAATATTGATTCCAGGTTATTTATAATTTCATCAAAGTTCTCATACTGGTCCTTGTTTTCTATTATATTCTTTTTAAGCGTTGTATAACCAAGGACTCTCTGATGATTTTTCACTTTGTTATAGGTGTTATCGATAACGGCCCAATTCACATCATGCCAGTCGTTTAATCTAGCAGCTTCACTTATAATTCCCTTGGTATGCTCAATGGACACCCCCCTAAGGGCCAGGGCTCCGGAAATCGCCATAAGGTTTTCATTTCCCTTCCCATTAGGGTGCTTGAAAATATCTGCTGCTGTCTTTATAAGCAAATTACCAGTTGCATCATTAAGATTTAATGGATAAACCGGTTCATGTGAATCATCCGGAAGATCAAAATCATGCCAGAAATCGTACAGCTCAGCCGGCATTTCTGCTATCGGAGCATCAACGGAAACTTCATATTTACCGTACTTTCCAGGGGTTGGTGGTGCAACAACATAACCTCCTTCTCCTTTAAAATCGACCTTTGGAAGTGCGCTGGTATTTTGATGCGTTTTTAAAGGTTGCTGATTTTCTTTAAGTTTATAATATAAGTGCGTTCCTCCCGATTGAGTTTTTATCGTTCTGGTCTTGAATTTATTGGCATTATCCTGGTTTATAAATTTGGAAATAAAATTCTGCTCACCGGTATTGACTACCTGGCCATTTCTCAATATAGGCTTGTGGTTTTTGTCTTTTTCAACGTCACAATCTATTATGTATATATTGTTTATAGAGCCTGTTAAAAGGCCAATGCCATATCCATCCCTGTACATTTTTAAAAATGTGTTAAAATTGTTCGTTGCATCTTTGATTCCATGAAGTGATGCAGGCGTTTTATCTTTTTTCACTGGAATTATATAAAAGCCCTGGTCGCAATATTTCTTTGCAGCCTCAAGAATTTCATTCATATTGCAAGGCCCTCCGTAATAGAAAAATTTATAAGCATCCAATCCGATACAAAAAATAGGTTAAGACTTGTTGTGTTTTCTACCGTCATTTTTTTACCTCTTTTTTATTTTTATTTTCTTGTTCTGAACCGTTAACAATCAAATTCCATAATTCAAATAACCTTGGCTGTTGTGTTTTTTCTTGAGTCTTAGTGTTTATCATTTTTATCCACCTCATACTGTTCAGCCCCTTTAATTAAAAGCTGCGATAATGGAAGATTTAATCTCTGGGCTTTCCTCATTAGCTTAACCTTTTTTTCAAGTGGAATATATATACTTGTTCTATTTAATTTTGTCTTGTTTAACATGTCTATATATGTTATGCATATTTATAATATAAAGTTTTCTATTCTATGTAGATAAAGTTTATTATGTACATGTGATATACATACATGAAGAAGATATCTATAACTTTCAATGGGTATGAGTATTTGTATTTAAAGTATGCAAGAGATATAATAAATGAAAATGCATTCGCTAATGCGGATATTAAGGATGTTATATACTCCTTTATAATATACACCAAGGAAAAAGTGAAAGATAAAAGATCACTAACAAGATTTGTAAATATTTTCTTAATTAAAAGCAACAATAAGCCGTTAGAAGAAGATAATGATGAATCTGAGGCAATATCTTTTGGTAAGATTAAGGGAGTTTACTTTAAGGTGAGGAGAGATCCTCAATTAGGAAAGATTTATTCATTTCCTATTTTATATGTCCTTAGACTATCTGATGAAATATTAGAATATTTGGATATAATAAAGGGAGATATCTTAAGCAAGGCGCCGCAGCTAAAAGAACCTAATTATTCAGAAATAATTAGAAATTGTGTTCATTTTGTAATAGATCATTTGAATAGTAAATTAGATTTTTTTTCTACTTTATATATGGTTCAGGCAATTCCATCGTTTAATGTTATTAATATTATGAAAAGTCTTATGGATATTGATAAAAATAGAAAAATAAATCTTGATGATTTATTTGAAAGTATTAAGGAAAAGGACTTATCTGAAAATTGTAGAAAATTTATCTCAGATTTTAATACTTATAAAAAATTGAAAAAATGGTTAGAGGTCTCAAAATTAAACGAAACAGCGGAAGAATTTGCCAAAATTCAAGAGAAAATTGGCTCTTATTCCACTGGATATATTGTACCATCTCACTTTGTAAGTTTTATTTTCTTCTTAACTAAATTATACTCAGGCCTTGAAGAAGATACCATTTTGCTTGTACATTTTTATTATGAACGTATAGTTAATTCTCTACTTGAATATGCGAAGGAATTATATATCAATAAAATGGATGAAATTTTTATTTATCTTTTGAGTAATTGTCTTTCTTGATAGACACTTTATAAATATAAAAATAATCTTATAATATTTTCCCTAATTACAAAGAATAAAAAACTGGTTTTCCAATCGATGTACGAAACTCGTTTTTTTAATATAAAAATAACTAAATATTTATTTTTCATTGAAAATATGGAATTTCCATGCAAAAATGTTTATTTGCGAATGGATGCGAATAGATCTCAAAAAAAACTATTCGCACTTGAAGAGCCATGAAATATAAGGGTTTTTAGAATTTTGCGAATATAAGTTTTCTTATTTAAATATAGATTTTGTCTTTTATAACGATATCAATATATACATTTACTTATTTCGTCGTTTTTTCCCTTATCTATATTAAATAATAGAAACTTCTATTCGCATTTTTCATTAGAGCCTTTATTTTCCTTATTTTCCAAGTGCGAATAGTTTTTTTTACGCATTATTTTTATCTATTCGCAATTATAAAATATCTGCTGATTCCAATAGGATCATTGGAACAGGTAAGCTGGAATTTTAATGTAAAACAAGTATTTTAGGCATTTTCCATTGAATTATAATGACATCTAACACATTGAAAATACATCAAAAATCACTCACATACCTTGTAAAAATATATTTTAAATTAAAAAATAATGCACTCCACCGATAGAAAACCGCATTTTTCCTAATTTTCTACCGATAAATATAATAATTCCACCGATTTGTTCACCGATAGAAATCCAGTATTTTCCTGATTTTCCACCGATAGAAGCCATGCCGCACTCCCTCTCTTTCTCTCTCTTTTTGAAATCGATAGAATACACTAAAACATGGACCAGGCCGCATTGAAAATAAATCGCTATAGAAAAAATATCAGTATTTTCCTGAGTTCAAAATTAAATTTAAATAGCGTTAAAAGTGAAAATAATTGTATAATCTTTGAAAAATCTATATCTCTTTTCAAAAATGACATCTCTACAGATAGAAAATCCCATTTTTCCTGATTTTCTACAGAAAGACACAAGGTAATTCCAGAAAGCCTCACAGAAAGAAAACCAGTATTTTCCTGATTTTCCACAGAAACGACCTGGCGGCGTACTCCCTCTCTTTCTCTCTCTTTTTGATTCTAAGAGATGAATACATAAGCATTGCCTTGGGCCCTATTTTCTACGGCAAATTATTAAGAATAAAAGGCCTATTTAATTTCAGTCTATATTTT
>CAZXLU010000077.1:0-6623 GCA_964641875.1 Candidatus Woesearchaeota archaeon
GCTTTCAGTGCTGTTTACACTATTCTTGACGCTTACTACTTCGTTTAGTGTTTCGTTATACACTTTTTGCTGTGCTACAAGGTTGTGTAGCTCACTGATAAGCTGTTTCAGCTCTGCGCTCATGGTTCAATCAACTCTTAAGATTGAATAGACCATAAACCCGAATTATCGTCAGCGGGATGAGAACCAATGAATTGACCTATTGTTTCGTTTCCTTCACCCACACTTTCAGCCAGCTGGGCTATCGCGTCACCATTTATTATCTTCGCTGTACCACTTCTATCTGGTACGTTGAAGTTGACCAATTGCCCGTTGTCGGCTGAAGAAATAGAGGAAACAATCGTATCTGAAGGCAACGTTGAAACAGTGCTACCCCCTGATGTTGACCCTGAACCCGAACCCGAACTTGAACTTGCGCTTGCGCTTGAAGTCTTGGTTGCGCTTGCGATTGAAGTCTTGACGCTCTTTATTTTAGACGCTGTAGCGCGGATACCCGCGTGTATTTTATCTTCAGCGTATAACAGCGCTACAACTACCGCCAAGATGCCTACAACAACTAGAGCGATTGCACCCTTGTGTTTTTCCGTGTTGTGCTTTACTTTATGAAGCCAATGTTCATGGTGTTCTTCGACCATTTTTATCACCTATAATTGACCGTGTACACGGTAACACTTGTGCTTGAACTTAGGTTAAGCCTCAAACTTGAACTTTCCTTGTTAATTTCTATGGGGTCATTTCTGAACACTATACTGTAGAGACCGCTTTGGTTGCCTGATATCGTTTCATCATCATCACTAGCCAGCGTGTTGACCCCCAGCTGGGTGCTTTCTTCACTTGCTCCGCTTACCGTGCGGAAATTATACTGTATAGCGGTCAGGTCAGAGGCGTTTATCCCTAGTCCAAGCAGGCAAACCGAGTTAGCAGTGTTGAGCGACTGTGCAATATCTGAAGTACCTTTCTGGGGGTTGTTTGCCAAAGAATATGCTGTAGCCGCAACCTCTTTGACAGCGTTGACTGAAATTACGGGTATTGGGGTCACGTTCAGCGAAACAGTTATAGGACTTGGCGCATCCGCGCTGAACACTACTGAAGCCGCGTTAACCACCACTTCAACCTTCAACGGGAACCGTTTCGCCTGAACGGGTAGTTCAAGCCTGAAAACATCAGTATAAGTATATGAAGTGTTAGCCGCGTCACCCGAAATTGATGTAGGCGACTTATAATAACCTCTACCATTAAACTTACTAAGTAGGAAAGCCTGATTGGCGAAATATGAAGCAGGGTTTGTACTCTCAAATATCGTAACGTTGTTTCGGTCTTTTATTTTCAGCGAATACAACATTGAAAGCGTAGTCGACCCCGACACTATGGTTGGAGCCGTAGCCCCGTTGGTATATGCAACCTGAATACTTAGAGCCAACGCGCGAATATCGCTAGCTGACTGAACGTTTTGCTGAATTGTACCGCTTTGTGAAGCAGCCGATACGCTAGCCAGAATTACCTGTTCTGTCCTATTTCTTACACTACTTAAAGCCATTTACCTTTTCACCTTAACCACATTAATAATGTAAGAGGTTAAAAAGAATTGTTGTAACGCATCATCTAAACATTTTATATTGTCTTTCAATTTGTTTCCTAAATTCCGAATCACCATGAACACTACAAAAGTGGAAAATCCATTCCTTCATAGTAATGTATTTCTTGCTTTCTCTCTCGGTATAGCACAAAGGACAATAGGAAAAATGTTTCTTGTCGTTCCTCCAACCATTCATCCTTTGCTTCATACTTATTTTATTCACTTTAGACATTCTGGACACCTGCACCTGAAGTGATAGAGTTCTTGCGCGGGGTTCACCCGCATATCGTATATCACGTATTCGTGCTTAGTAAACTGAAAATGACGGTCAAGATTAGGTATTGCGTATTGAAGCGTACGGTATTCAGCCCAATTTTGCGCTACGGGATTGATGCGCCACAACCATATGTAACTAGATTGGGTAATGGCAAGTGAAGGCAACGAATTTATTTGTCGCGCTATCAGTGAAATACCTATGCCCTGATGCCTACCATTTATCAGTAATGCCTTCAGTGGTTTGGAAAAATCCTTGACACCATACAAGTCCAAGTCCTCAAAAACCACATGTAAATTTGTAAAAAGTCTTGCTTGACCCACAAATTCATCCACAACGCCTACGTGATACTCATCAGGGCGATAAATTTGTACCTTAGTCGGGGTCAACTCCAAGACATTATCGGTTGAACCGCCTTCGTATTCCCTGTTTGTGTCAAGTATAAGCTTACGCGGAAAATGACCTATAAGGGTCTTCACAACCGTAGTCTTACCACACCCCGAATACCCAATGAAGCAAAGCTTGTCGTAATTATACAATATTTTCATTTTGTCCACCATCCTTCGTGTTTTCCTTTTCTTTCTGCTTCAACCGCTCAAGCTCTTTTTCCTTATCTCTTATCTTCATCAACCGCTTAACCGTGAACACAAGATAATCCAAAATCAGGTTAATGTAGCGCGCATAAGCCACTATAATCTTAAAATCGCGTTCAAATATCCTATTCCAATGTCTCGTCAGCCTTTCCTTTTCCTTGTCGTCAAGTGGGTCACCTAGCACGCGGTCATAAGCTATGTCGCTTACATAAGTAACCGAAACACCCATTTCCTCCAAGTCAAGTTTATCTTCCTCGCTGATTTGAACCTCTTTTTCCTTTTCCTTCATTGCCAGCTCGTAAGTCTTGGAAACCTCTTGTGCATCCACATCATTTATCGGGGCTTCGCCTATTTCAAGCTCCATCACACCCTCTTTTTCATCTCCATAAGCAACATCAACGCTTGAATCTGAAGCAGTATCAGCCCCAACTCCAACATTATGTACGTTACCCCCAACAACATTTGTGTCAACAACTTGTGGTTCAGTAGGTAAAGCGTCAGCGTCGGGGCTACTATCACTAATATTTGTATTACCGTCAACACCATTTGAAGCAAGTAATGTTTGATTATCCGCATCCTTACTTTCCGAGTTTTCTTTATTTTGAAGTGACCTAAGGTACTTGTTTCTGCACCTAACCCTATGATGTCGGTACTCTCCGCTAGACATCTCGTTTTTGCAAAATTCACATTTAACCAACTTGGGTTTGCGTCCAACCATATCGACATAAAAAGTCCTTCACCAATTTAAACTTATTCATTTAATATAATGGGCACACTATTGCCATTTTCATCGAAAATGCGCTTATCGTTGACAACGTTAAGACTTTTTCGAACAATTATCGGCTGACCTACTTTCAAAGAGCGCCTGATACTTTCCTTAACTCCTACTACATGCTTATACTCATATTGTCCGTCGACCTCAATTGCGTTCAGGGGCACACCTTTTACCGCGCGCTTCACCTTATCGCCAGATTGATAAACGTAATTCTTCAAGCCCTTTATTTCAAGTATCCGCTTATTCTCAATCTTGAGTTTCCCGAATTCTGCTTCATCTATCATATCCCAACCCTTGAGCTTATCCAACGCTTCATTAGGAATAAACACGCTATCAGTATCAGTATAATGCACTTCTATACCTTGCTCAATCAAATAATCCGCTATCCTAGCTAGATGTAAACGCGCCAAATCAGTAATCTGACTTGCAATTGTATAACAGGTGTGAGTTGTTCTCTCGTTTTCAGTCTTATAACGTATAATAACAAAATCGCCCGCATCCTTGACTTCTATTATCCTATCACGCATCTTAGTACAGAATTGCAAAACATCTCTTTGTGTATGCGCTACATGGATATCCTCCTTACGACTTTCGCCGAATTTCCCATAGAGAGAATTCAGCAAAAGTTTGTAAATCAACCTATCAGCCCCTTTACTTTCCTTTTTCCTTTTACCTATATCATGGATAAACCCCGAAAACATACTTTCTTCAACCAATGCATAGTAAACATCCTTTACATCCATTATTTCTAAATCATCTTTCTCAAGCGCATACTTCAAATTATCAAAACTCACCTTTGCATGAAACTTACCAATCGGAAAAATCAATTTACCATTTTGATTTATTGGTATGATTGGAATACCTTTGGGATTATAATTTATATAAACAGTCGCCAAACCTTTATACTTTTTAACCAATTTAATCAAATAATCAATTGAACATTTTTTCAAATGATACTGATATCTCGTTGACGCCTGAGGTAAAGTCATGGCATACGGGTATAAAGAATTAACATCCAAACAGACATCATCAACTTTCCCAACCTTAAATGCCTCAACTCTACCCCCGTGATATACATCTTTATACACTTCATCTAACTTTGAAACATAAACAGGCTTCGCCAAGTAATCGCGCTTGAACACCTGAAGTGCCAGCGAAGCAAGCGTCAAGGGCATACCGCCAGAATTCAACGCCCGTAATTTTTGTAAATAACGTAAAACAATTTCACAATCCCGCAAGCAGTATTTTATGTCGGCTTCATTTATATCTCCAACCCTACACCTAGCATCATCAAACTTAGAACTTCGTTGACCCTTTGGCAACCCCAAACTTTCGCCCAACGCTTCAACCGAAACGGGTAGAAGGCGCAAACTATCCGCAAAAGTAATCTTATTTTTCCCGTGATAAACATCAAATTTAATAAGACTACCATCACGCATTATAACACCCTTTTGCTTCATATAATTCTGAAACAAAACCAAATAATCAAATTTACCTCCATTGTGGGCAAAATGGATATGACCATTATGCTTCGTTGACGTAATTTCCCTTAGAAACTTTCTTCGTGAAGTAAATGCCTTATACTCTCCATCCTCGCCAAGAATAACGCCCAACCGAAACGCGCTAGGTCTGGCATCCAACCCATTGGTCTCAACGTCAAGCACACATATTTTTCTAACCCTGCTACGCTTTCTAAGCGGATATAATACAGACAAATATCTATCTTCAATGTTCATATGAAAACCAACACACCCTCTTCACGCCTAAAATCCATGTGTGACTAGCCCCGCATAAGTCTTGAACAACCGATACGTATAGAGCTTCATTCAAGTCTGCCAAAAAGTCTTTTGTACGCGTCACAAAATTACTAAACCGAATATAAATACCGTGAGATATCAAATCTCCATCAACCAATTCATACAAATCACCACGAAATTGCCATACAAAATTTTTACCATGCATAGCATAATATTTTTTCTCCATTCGTTTTTGCACATTTTCATCTAGAACAAGACTATCATTACAATGTTGATTAGAGAGCCAATCAAACAAAGTTTTCTTCGTATCATATGAAATTTTGTACTTAGATACAATATTCTGAAGCCTAGCCTTTTTAGGCAAGAAAACATTTCTATTTTTCTTACCCTTCATGTTGCCAAGTATTGCGTTTCGCCAACGCTCAACCGTCCGTTGAGTTACGTTAAGGGAATACGCTACGCTCTTAGTACCATAACGATTGACCGCATCCAAGAATACCTCATAAACAGAACGCTTATGCACCTTTGGTCTAGAAGCCGCTACACAAACACTTTTGCCAACCACAAAAATCACCCCTATCTAAACATGCAACTCATATAAAAGTTTCTAGCGGCTTGCCTTCATAGAGATAATGCCAGCAACTAGAACACTTGAGGCTTCTATCGGTATTCCTACGCAAGTCCTTTGGTAAGCAAGGACACAGACAATTCGTAACACTACAATACTTACACATTTTTATCGCCTTTCTCATGCTTATACTTCATATGAATGGGATAATACTCCACCGAAATTGGCTTATGACATTCACCACACCTCAACTTTCTTGGGTAAACCTTCACGCAAATCACCAAAAAAGGAAAAGGAAAGGTTCAGAACCAATCGATTTGTACTTTTTTCTGTACTTGTTCTAGCTTATGGGCATGTATTTTCTCAATTTTCCAATACGCTCGCCCATTTTCTGACGTGACTTTCCGAAACTCTATGGTGTATGTAGTAAAAGCCAGCTGCGTTGCAATAGGCGCTAATTGTTGACCCGCCACAGTTTTACCGCCAATGTTAAGAACAACACCTTCATTGCGGTTAATCAAGCTGTACTGAAGTCCATACAAACCGTTAGGGTTAATACCTAAGTAGTCACCATCGAAAATATAGACATCAGCTAAAGTAGGAAAACTAAGCTTCCTAAGCTTAGGCTTGCCCTGCTTTATTTCATTAGTCGGTTCGGTCATGCCTCATACACCGCCGGAGCAAAATACATTGAAACATCACCCAAAGAGGTGCGGCACCTGATTTTAACCGGTTTATCGTTTTGTAATGTGGTCTCTATTACTACGTATTTTGGATTAACAGACCTCTTCAACTTAGTTAGAAAGTCCATTATGTAGTCAAGTTGAACCATAGACCTAACGGTTTGACCTACATCAACATCAGTTATGGGATGCTCGCGCTGAAATTCTAGTGCTTCATCCAAAGTATAGTCAGTAAGTCCTTTAACCCAGAACTTCCAACCGTATTCATCCACCAGCCGCTTATCTATCGATAAAAGTCTGATCTGTTCATGGTCCATAGTCCGATACGCCTGTGGCGTTTCAACTTGCGCTTCAGTCGCGGGCGCACCCGTGTTGTCGCTAACCCTTACATCCGTTT